>DAIOTT010000025.1:0-26964 GCA_036751885.1 Candidatus Sumerlaeota bacterium | reverse complement strand
CTTTAACAACCGGTAGTGAACAGGTGATGGTGTTTTCCCGAAAACCAAGAAAAGCCCACGAATCCGCGTCGCCCAAAACCTTCCGACAACAAGGAACTCAGTCTCTAGTTCGATAAGCTGGTACAGGGCATCCTGAATAGCAAAACCGGATCATTTATCCTAAATCTGTAACTACTGATCAAAAAGAAATTGAAGCACTAGTTCAATCAATGGGCATCGCTTTTGAGTTGATTCAACATGATATGTATCAAATGAAAGAAAGGCCAAGCATTAATCCTTTAGAAATTGACAAAATTTACGATCAAATAAAACTTTACAGAAATATACCCATAGAACTAGAAGTTCGTGCTGACCTAATGATGTTACAGCTTTATCATTGGACAGGAAGGCCAAAAGAGATGTTGGAGCTTGGTGAATTATTATTTGCTAAATATGATCCACTTCAATTCAGGCAAGAAATTGCTACAATGCACATGTTTATTGCCAAAAATCAGTACTTCAAAAAGAACTACGCTGTTGCATTTAATCATGCTGTAAAAACAATTAATTTATATCCTGATTCGGAACCAATATGGCCCGGAATGGATCATCTTGAAGTAACTTACGAAATCCTACTTCGTTCGGCAGAAAAACTTGGTGATAAAGAATCAAAATCAAAATATTATATATTATTTGAACAGCATTTATCTCATACAGAAATTTTCCAAAACTACAAAAGGCATTACGATATGGTATTAAACATCAAAGAACATATGGCAGTAACAGAATGACTAAATACAACTCATTATTGCTAATAATAATTTTTGTAATCAATTATAATAATATTTACCCTTCATGTGCGAATCCAAATTGTATTCCAGTTCCACTTGTTCATAAACACACAGCACCTACAATTTCTGTAAATTGGCCAGGATATCCCGAAGCTATTGAAATACATGCTAAATGCAACACCAATTCTGATGATGGTCCGGGCGGATGTTATGTGCCAGACCATATTAATCCCTATCCTACCTCTGACACAAATTGTACAGCAGTATATCAATCAAATCCTCTAGCGGAGATTTCCTAAACATCACGGTTAGCGGCTCAGATACAGATCGTGTATACACGGCTTGGTGGGAAGAGCATCAAGTAGGAAGTGTTTGTACTTTTGAAAAGAAAGTTCTAATTGGCGATCAAGCGAATGTTAATGATAAAGTTTATCAGTATTGGACGTCTAATGTTAATCCAGAGATTCCTGTTGACTACGAAATGACTGTTTTATCTAAAAAATAAAACTCCGGTTTATTAATGCGATCTGCGAGAAATTCATTTAGGTAAATCATGTAACTGGGTTACTAATCAAGATGATGGATACCCTCAAATGGATTGCGAAGATTGTGGAGAGCATATTTATATTCTTCCCGTTGAGAAATCTCCAACAATTACAATTCCAGTAAAAGTTAAGCAAAAAATTGATTGTGCTCAACTTATTGGAACACAGGATAAAATCAATGTTGATTATGAAATAACAACTTCAACATATAGAGAAACTGGTAAGGAAACTCTTAAATACAAACTTAAGCGACTTCATACAACACAAAGCACACAATATGGCGGTGCAATTCCTGATACCACAATAATTAAACAGGAACAAAATACCTTTGGAGGTTCCCTTACCGCGTTTATTGGCTTCTTTTTCGATTATCAAACATCTTTAACATTCACATTTACAAGTTCTTGTTCAGAGGAACCATGCGCTTATCAAATTTATGAAGGTTTCGCTGAGAAGGCACAAGCTTCATATACTAATAGAAGAAGATACGATTTAGATAATATAAAAACTTCTCCTCGACCACCTGACACTTTATTTGAAATATTTACAAATAGAAATGAACAACGCTGTTGTACAGTATTTCCAATTAATCCTATGCCGGAACTTGATTATGACGATACCTACTAAATTCTTCTTTATCTTAATCATTTTATTCTTAATCGTAAATAAATCAGATATTCATGCTCATTATTTGGATGATGATTTCCTTCTTTATGTTGATGAAAATATTACAATTACAGACAAGGAAGAATATATTCGAATAAGACTCAAACAATATGACACGCCTGATGACCAAATTACGAGTATCACTTTATTTCTAACAGAATATCCTAATAGATAAATTTCAAACGATTCGTTGTGTAAACAAATTTGTAATGCTGATCAAATAATTCCAGTTGTACGCAATTTAGAGCTTATTCCCAGATGTAGTCCCTGTAAGCCGCAAGTTGACACAGACTTTTATCACACGCTCATTAGGCATCCTTTTAGCAGTGCATACATTAGAAGTCTTTCTAATAATTTTCCACTTATCAAAACGCCTTTCTACACCCTTTCAGATAATACAAAGCTACTTTACAAGCAATATAAAAGTGATCCTAATCTAATTGACATAACAAAACTTCGATTAGATCTATTAAGCATTGAATCATTTGACAATTTATCGCCTGATGACAGGAGTGATCTTTTTATCCGCCTAATTATTTATACGGATATCACCGATAACCCTGATTGTATGAATCGTTTTCTTGAAAATAATTCATATTCAGCACATAGTATCGCAGCTAGAGTGCTCCCTAACTATTCAAGCGATTCAATCAATCTCCAAAAAAGTTGGATTGAATATATTAATAAGATTAGATTTTATGATGTTGACTTCAACGATGCCGCAATAAGTGAAAACATTTATATGCAATCATCGTTGATTTATTCTGGAATTATTGAATCGATTGAAAAGCAAGAAACTCAAAACATCCTCAATTTGATAATACTCGAAAATCCTGGTAATTTGCATTGGATGATTGGTAGTCTTGAGGTATTATATCTCATTAAATGCAAAGATCATTATGGTTGGGATAATATCGTTCTATTACTTAGACAAAGATCAGATAAACTTCAAAACCAATTAAGTAAAATTAACTAAAACTGTGTTTATTTACCTTATTCAGATTATCTTCATTATTGTATTATGAATACTGTAGACGAATCAACTACTCAGCATATTCTGAGTTTTGAATGGAACAATAGCACCACCCCCAGCAATCACACCCTGTAACGCAACATTCAACGCGTTGATTGAAACCACAAGCATGCATGGATTTTCACCCGCAGGCCGCAAATGCCCCAACGGGGAGCGATACCTTAGCCCAAGGTAAGCGCCCAAGCGCGCAACCTTGGGAATGTAACCGTTTTCGGATTGAACGGCACCCCGAAGGCGGTGCAACCGATGTTGAACGGCTTAGTTCGGCGATTATGATGGTTCACCAATTAGGCACAGGGATATGGAAGCTTACTGGGGGTGGGAGTGAGCGTTGACTATTGATCGCTATCTTTCACAAATTCCAACCCTGAAATAAATACCCCAAGCTCTCGGTAATCTTTGCTTCCTTCAAGATAATCAACGGGCCGCCAAGTGCGATCGCATTCCAACGTTAGCCAGCGGCTTGGGAAGGTGCGTTCCGCAGGTTGCAATGCGCGCTCAAAAAAGCGTGTTTCGTTCGGCGGAAGTTCAAAGGATTCGCTCTCACCATTAGGCCAAGTGATTGTAACGTTCCCCACATCTTGCAGCGTGAACAGACTAAACTTTAGGGTTTGCACGTCTGAATCCACGGCAAATTCGGCTTGGTTTTTGGTCCATTTTTGAAAGACTCGCGACTCATAATCGGTTTCCGCATCTCGCTCCGTGTACCGGGGATCAAGCTTCCAGGGTTCACGTTGTATGTGGGCAACAGCAATTACAGAAGCGGCAATAAGGCAAACAATCAAGAGCGGCGTTTGCAGAACAAGTAGGCGTTTTGGTAATCGGGTTTGCTTTTGAAGCATACCGGCAAAAAAGCCTAAAACTACCCAAATGAAAAGCTCTACGCTGCGAATATAAAAAATGTACTGGGCAAGGCTAACAACTAAAATACCTAATAACGATGCCAACAACGCTTGGAAAAGTATTTCATCTTTTTCACTCATTTGTTTGAATACCGGTTTTGCTAAACAAGCAATTCCCATTAGGCCTAATAAGATTGGTAGCATTACAAAAATACTATTTTCTGTTATCAGGTGAAACACCGTATTGTGGATTTCAACGTGGTCTTTTTGGTAATAACGGTAGGTAGGCAGAAAGTAATCTGAGTAAAGCGGGAAGTGAGTTCCAAGCCCAATCCCTAGGGGGAACTTCCAAAGTAAATCAAGACTGCTGTAAACATAATTCAACCGATCAGAAACCTGAAATAGTGTTTCTATTCGCCGTGCGAACAATTGAGGTACAACAAGAAATGCGATCAGCAAAGCACCGAATACTGTACCCACAATTGCCCCAACAGTCGTTGCAGAAACACCCGAAAACCGTTTGCTGGTAAGTACTGCAACAACACCGAAAGAGACTAACATTCCTAACCAAGGAGCACGGGCCAAGGTTAGAAAAAAGCAGACTAATACAAAACCCCCGAGAGCCACGAACACGAGTTTTTTGCGCGAACTGCCCGATGTTCTGTACCACACAAAAAAGCCGGGGAACGTTAACACAATCCACTGCCCCAACCAGCCCGCGTGGGTTGCTGTGGCACTAAACCGCCCTGCGTGTAATGGGTCGGGATTTGCCGTGCTAAAGGTTTCTTTCAGTTGAAGCAGAAGAAACGCCCGGTGGTTGGGATAAAACCAATAGTCAAACAAACCCAGCAGGCAAACAATGATTAATGCCGCCGAGGCGAATTTGTAAAAACGGGAAATAACCCAGTGAGTTGCATGCTGATAGGCAATGCTGGCAATGCCAAAGCCAATCATCCAGTTGAGCAGGGATTTCGGCGTCCAAGCAGAATCAGTTGCTCGGCCCCAAATGGGGGTTCCAAATAAATAAGTGAACTGGGAAACATATGGAAAGGATTGTTTCTCCTGAAAATAATGAACCATCCCTGTAATGCTGGATGCCAGTAGAATGCAAAACACACCTGCCGCGCAACTTAGGAAAAATACGGTGTTCGCCGATTTGGGTTCTTGCGGCAAATCAACTTTTTTGTACTTTTTAATTGCTTGATGAATGAGTGCAGAAACAACCAAACATTCAAGCTGACCACTGTTGTAATACACTCCGGGATTTTCAAGATAAAGCGCACCAAATAATGCCAACGCGTAAAGGCTTAACACCGGGCTGCACAACCCGATCAAGATACACGCAAAGCTTGTTAAGCGAACCTCAATCGGCGGCCAATAACAGAGGTGAAATAAAAATACTGAAAGTAAAATAATCCATAAAGTCAGCTGAACCTTGCGGAGTTTTACAGGGAATTGAACCATCAAGAAGCCAACACCTTTTCAAGTTCTGCCACGTGTTTTCGAATGCGGTCTTTCGCATCAGTTGATTGCTTCACATCATGCTCCGCAACGCGAAGATAATCTTTCCACGCTTGCAAAGCTTTTTTGCTGGGGCCTTTTGTTTTCTCCAGCGCAACGGCATAGTTGTAGAAATTTCCGGCAAATTGCGAATTCAGGCGTTTACCAAAATAGAACATCAGCAAAGCTTCCTCCTGATTGCCTGATTCAAACTCAATTTGGCCCTCCATAAATAATCCCTCGGCAGCGGCAACATCCTGACGACGAAACAGCACTTTGAAAATGTGGGAAAATCGGGGTTTGTATGCCATTTGTAAGCTCAAGGTTTGGGTTCAATTTTTTAGTTCGATGCACTTGGTGATTAGTTTCAATTACGCGTAGTAAATTTACGATTGGTTGAGATTAATTTGGTGGAGCATGATAGAACGAGATAAAGCTTCATGATTCTGGAAAACAAGGTGAGGCCAAAGTTTTTGTGATCGAAGCTGAGCGGTATTGCTTGGAATTCAAAACAACTCCAAATCTTCAGATGGGCATTCATGGGCTAAGAAACCCGCTAACGTTAATTGTGTCACCCAAACCGGTGCGCCGTATTGATTACCGTAGTTGATTGATTCACCCCAAGCCCCGCAAGGCAATTGAGACTTGCGCAGTTGGTTTGCCAATTCATCGGCCGCAAGTTTATAGTGTTCAAGGTTGGGCGAACGCCGAAACGCCCCGAACGCCAACTGACGAAAAAACTGCCCCGTTGCATCCCCAGCCGGAAGGCTTTCTGCTGAGTTCGTTGAGCGCGGCAGCCAGCCGTGGTTTTTGCTGCGCAAAGCAAGTGCCCATTGCATTCCTTGCTCCCAGCGTTCGCTAAAACCTGCTTCGCCAAACAACCCTTCAAGGGCATATTGGTGGGTGTGATTGAACACGATTTCCGTTTCCGGGTACATGGAGAATCGGCCGTCCGGATGTTGAAATTCATTCACCCAGTTCAATAACTTTTCGCGCGCTGTGCTGTAAGGTGTTTCACCCAAATTGAGATCAGGTAACGCCAGTAAAAGTTTAATGTGCAAGGCACCACCGTCGCTGTAATGGTTTTTCTGGGGTGGAGAGAAAGAGGAATCAAGAAACTTTGCCGCTTTGAATGAACCATTTTCTTGCTGAAAGCTGAGCAACCATTTTACCGTAAGCTCCCGGCTTTGCTTCACTTCATCGTCGCAATCCACCGCTAAAAACAAATCAAATGCACGCAGAATCATCCCCACATCAAAGGACCAGGAGGGGTATTGCGGTTCACGGGTATTTAGCTCAAAAACAAAGGGAATGGCACCCGTTTCTTTGTCTTGCAAGTGAACCAACCAACGGGCAAGGCAGCGGGCTTGTGCAATAAATCGCTCGTTTCCGCTAACATAATATAGATTTACGAGCAGGCTAATTTGGTAGGCTGTGATTTCCGGGTAAGCCCAGTGGTAGGCGTTTTGAATGCGTGGATTTTTTCCGGAATGCCGCATAGCGGTGTAGGTTTCACCCGAAGTAAAGCCGAGTTCTTGAGGCGGAATTAATACTTCTCTTTCAAGCCAATCAATACCCCGTTGCACGGTTGCGGACCACTTGCTCCCGGCTTGGCGAAGCACGCGGCGAACGCTTTGCTTGTATTCATTTTTCCCTAGGTTGGCGGTTGCGTAGTGGTAAGCTGCTTTCACAAAAGAAGCTCGGTCTGCAGAAAGGTTTTCCGCAACACGGTCGGCCTGAAAATTCTTTGGGCTTACATAAACCCCCGAGCCAGTATGTTGAATTGTTTGTTCAATCTGCCCACCGCCAAAGCCGAAAATTGGCAAGCCAGCCGCCAAATATTCCAGCAACTTGGTTGGCACAGCGTACTCGAGTTTAGGAACGCAATCCAAACAAACTAGGCCCCAATCTGCCTGAAGGAGTTTTTCTGCAATCTGTTCTGGATTAATTCGCGGACTAAGTATAACTTGCTCCGGTTTGAACTGAAGTGACTCCGCGTGGCGAAGCAATTGTTTGCCGGCGGAATCCTCTTTCAACCCGTAAAGCTGAAATGTAGCATTGGGTAAAACCGCCACAATTTTTCGCCATAGGTTGAGAAATGCTTCAATATTTTGCAACGGCCCAACAGTGCCGGTGTAAACAACCAAAGGATTATTTTTGCCTTGGAATTGATTCATCGCAAGGCGCTGTTCGCCGACGCTGAAAAATTCGTTCCCGATCCCTGTGTGCAAAACTTTATCCGTAGGATTTTGCTTTAATTTTGGCGAAGCAAGAATCATTGTTCGGCTGCAACGGCGCAACAGCCCTTCACTCACGCGGTGGGCAATGTGGGAAAACAACCCGTTTGCTTGCGACGCTGCTGAATCGCCTAAGTCGACCACCACCGGAATGCCGTAGGTTTTGGCCGTCAGCAGGCCCACTACCGACCACCAAGCGGGGGGAGCGATGATGTATACAACATCGATTTTTTGCCCCGAATTCCGAAGGCAACGAATGTACTCCTTGCTGTACCGAAGCCAGCCGAAAAACTCACCCTTCAGCGGCCAACGAAAGGGAATTGCCTGCGGCTCCACTTCACTCCACGCACCAGAACGCGAAGCCCAGTTGCCATCCACCCGATGACTAGGCACTAGAAACGTAAACTGACGCCCCAATTCTGTGTGGTGTTTTTTTTGAACCGAAGAACTAGTCCCCTCTGATTCCAGAACGTTGGCTACACGGCGAAATCCACCCAGTTTATCCTCGTGGAAATAATGTATTAAAACCAGAACGTTCAGCATTGATGGGAGAATCTACCGAGAAAGGCAACGCGCAAACAGAGTGCGCTCAAGGGGTAACAGGCTCTGCTGCAAAGGCAATCGCATCCAACTGCAAATCCTTGGTCAATTGATAGCGAAGTTGTTCGCGTTCACACTCAGCCCATTTTTCCAACTCCATGGATTGCTCAACCCGTTGCATGCTCCCCGTGTTGATGAACAACTCTTTCTTTTCGTTGTACCGGATAATGTCAAGATAACACCGATCCCCCTTGGTGTGGGCACAACCAAATGTCATGAGTGCAAAAACTGTAAGAGAGAAAAAAAGTAAGGATTTCATCATTGAATGTGTTGTCACTTTTTCAAAAATCGTTTTCATCTGGTGCATTCAAAATCATGCACGAATAAGGTTTAATTTATGAGCACACAACTAATCGCTGAGGATGTAAAGCTGGGGCAGGAGGTGAAAATCTTTCACTTTGTAAATCTTTATGGCTGTGAGATTGGCGACGAAACAAAAATCGGCTGTTTTGTTGAAATTCAACGGGGAGCTAAAATTGGAAAGCGCTGCAAAATCTCCAGTCATACCTTCATTTGCGAAGGCGTGGAAATTGAAGACCAAGTTTTTGTGGGGCACAACGTTACTTTTACAAACGATAAAAATCCCCGCGCTACAAACCCTGATGGAACCCTGCAAACTGCTGCGGATTGGACTTGCGAGAAAACACTCGTCAAGAAAGGAGCGTCGATTGGCTCCGGCGCGGTGATCATCAGCGGTGTTACCATCGGCGAAAATGCCCTCATCGCAGCCGGTGCGGTAGTAACAAAGAATGTTCCCGCAAACACTGTTTACGGCGGCGTTCCTGCTGTGTTCATGAAAAACCGAGAAGCATGACAACCCTGATTTAGCTGTGAATTGGTTTCATGCTGATTGCAAACTCTAGTATTCGGAATCGGAATCTTTCGCAAAAAAACGAAGTCAAGAATCAGACTACCCCTCAATCAACAGTGGAATTTACGGGCTCCCAGAGGGGTTTCAGCAGTTCAAAAATCTGAGCTCGGTCTGTTATGGCTTCGCTTCGGGTGGAAATCACTTCCCCTTGCGGGCTAAGAAGCAGAAACAAGGGTGTTTCAGCGCCGGCTGGAAGGCGCTCCAAAACATCCTTAACATCTTCCTGAGAGGCTTGGGACAATATAACACCTTCAAGCATTACTTGGGTGCTATAATTTCGGTATACATCCTCAAACTGAGCCCGAACCGGATCAGCCTCAGGCGCCAAAACAACGAAGACGTTCGATTGTTTACTTTCAGCTCTCTTTAAAGCGGGCTTGTAGTACACGTAATTCACCCGCCGAAAATCCGCCCGAACTTTTTCCGCTGCTTGCCTTGCACGTCGTTTACTTTGCGGCAAAATATAAGCCTGCAACGTGGTAAATTCTGAGCCTTGAGCCTGTGAATCTACCCTGAAAAGCAAGTTCAACTCTTCATCGGTAAATAGAATATCATCAGGAGTATAAGTGAATTGGTAATTCCCATTATACCAGATGGTTAACGATCCTTCAGGCTTGGCATAAGTATACTGAATCTGCGTGATATTTTGCGCTTCCGGATGTGGGTGAAAAATACCCACCAGATCATTTGATTGGGAAACAGAATGAACGATATTTGCCGAAACAGGAAAGGCATGATTCCGAAACAACGAAAGCCCTGCATTGTTGTTGTAACCGATTGAAAGTTGGTTTGTAGGGAATAATTGCTGGCCGTTTGAATTGGTAATTACCCCGCCCACAAGGGCAATAAACTGATCGTCCAAAACCTGAATTTTAGCACCGCGCCGCCCATCGGGAATCGGCCCGGGAACAATCCAATTTCCACTCGTAGTCAGCTCGGTTTTTGTGCCTGCAATCAACGAAACCTCCGGCGTAAAAGCCCCCAACGCAAAAACAACATCCCCGGAATCCGCAATATCATCCAACGCATTAAACTGAAGAGGTGTTTTGCTGAATCCTGCCTCGGTGTTATCCCAATCAACCCAGCAGAGCTGCTTTGTGTTTTGATCCCAAAAGTATATAGAATCAGTGGTTTCAGTAGAAAATGAATAGTCAAAATCCAGAGGAATGGAAGCAGTTTGACGCCAAATCTCCCCGGTGCTGGAGGTCAGTTGATCCGCCATCGGCACGCCTAACTTGAAATTTTCCGGGAGTTCCCACTGGTAAAAGTGGAGCTGATTATTTTTGATTTCAGCCAAATCAAGCGTTCCATCTAAAGCACGGCTAAAATCTGCCTTCGGCGATGGAACTTTCCATAAAGAGTCCTGAGCGGGTAAATTATTCGCATAAGCCGGAAAAGCATGTAGTGCAAAAAAAGCCCCAAGGATTAGGGGACTGAAATAAATTGAATGGTTATTCATGAAAATAAAAAAAGGGCACTTTCAGCATAAAGTAAAAAATCACGCACCAACTAAGACAACGCAACTCCACCGTTGGTTTGTTGCAAACTGTGATTGTGGTCAAGCAACTCATTTGCTTAGTTACTAAAAAGCACAGCAGTTACTATTACTTGGGGTATTAATCCCCCAAAAAAGGCGCCTGCGTTAATCTAAATTTAGGAACTCATTAGAGGATTTATGGCAACCATTACAACTAAATACGGCGAAGCCGTAAATCTCGAGGACTTCAATCTTGAGGATGAAACAACCCGCTTCAACCAGATTGCAAGCTGGAACGTGGAATTTGATCCACTAGACGAAGTAGACCAGCAGGTTGATCCTTCAATCTTCCTTGCCGAGCTTCAAACCTACATCAACGAGGCGTTGGAGGTTAAAAAACGTTCAATAGAATTAGAGTTCCTGCAAGCCGGCGGGTTGTTTGGCGCTGTTTACTGGGTCTACAATTTTAGCCACGAAAAACACGGGCATTTCTACGCAATCGTTGCCCGGGATTTCCCGATTACAGATCTTTCCCTGATGGAAAAGTCCTTTCACGCTGAAAGTGGCGAGGTGATCACATTCTCCCCTGCTCAAGCTGCTTTATTAGACTTATTTGAACCAAAAGAGTAGGAAAGCGTGGTGTTTGCTTGACCGCCTTTCCCGATTATTGAAGTTATTTTGTGTTTGGCCTAAAAAGCCACACCACTTCTGAAAAACGTATTGTAGTTTCTATGTTGGATTTTGAGATTGGCGATACAATTGCCGATCGGTACGAGATTAAAAAAGTCCTCGGTGTTGGGGGCATGGGGAAAGTTTTCCTGGCTAAACAGGTAGAACTAGGGCGCGACGTTGCCCTGAAGGTTCCCAGCCAAGCAGTATTAGGCAATCCAGAGGTTATGGCGCGCTTCTCTCGCGAAGCCAAAACCGTTGGTAAGCTGATGCACGACAACATTGTGCAGGTTTACGAGTATTACCACGAGCAAGGCCTTGCCTTTATTGCCATGGAATTTGTACACGGCGACGACCTAAAGGGCTTTGTGATGAAGCCCCCCAAGGATATTACGGTGGGGGACGTTGCTACAATCCTAGAAATGTCCTGCGAGGGCATTGGTTGCGCCCACGACAACGGCATTATTCACCGCGATATTAAACCCCACAACATCATGGTTTCACGCCAAAAACGGGGCCGTTGGCGGGTAAAAGTGATGGACTTTGGGATTGCTCATATTGATCCCAGCGGGCAATTTACTGAGGTTGGCGACGGCCAGCTTACGCAAACGGGTCAGGCTTTAGGCACGCCTTCCTACATGGCACCAGAGCAAATTCGCGGTACAGGCGTTAGTCATTTGGCCGATATCTACTCCTTTGGCTGCGTGATCTATTACGTATTCACCCGCAAAACAATCTTCAGCGGCTCGGGCCTTACGGTTGCCGTTTCCCATTTGAACGAACAACCCCCCTCAATCCTGAGTCATCTGCCCAAGCTCCCCGTTGAGTTGGATCAACTTGTAAACGATTGCCTTGAAAAAGATCCCTCCCTGCGCCCCCAAGAGGCCAACGTTATTGGGCATAGGCTTACTGAAGCCCTTCGCCCCATTTGGGATATGCCCATGCAGGAGTTCTGGAAGGAAGCCCTACAAGCGCCCAGTTCCCTAATTCCTATTGCTGGAACTTCCCTTGTTGAGGACGACGATTCCACTTCAGACCCCAGCGGTAAATTGATTGAGGTGAAAAGCAAAACCCAAGGCACTTTTGGCCGAACAAACGTTACAACTGACGATACAATTGGCGGCGGAACCCTGATTGATCATTCCAATGACGCAACGATCAGTTCGGGCTCTGTTCCCCCAACGAAATCTTTCAATGCCCCTAAACCCACCCATAAACAGGGCGAAGATGATAAAGGCGGAACCCAAATCATGCCCTCCCTATCGGAGAGCATTGAGGATCAGCAAAAACTCACCGGCTCCGCCCCAGATGTTGGGCATATTGGGAGTGAATCCGCCCTACCTTCAGGGGCTAATAATAGCAAAGCAATGATCCTGATCGGCGGATTAGGCCTTGTTGCCGTGCTTGCCGGGGTTGGTATTGCCCTCTCAATAAAGGGTTCGGGTAAAGAATCGGAATTAGAACCACCCGTTCCGCCGGTCGTTCAAACGCCAGCAAATCAGCTGGTTCAACCTGCTTACACCCCTGAACCTGTGGAAACACAAGTGGCATTGCTGCCTAAACCTACGCAAACCCCGGCAGAGAGCACAATCCCTAAACCCACTGCACCGCCGGCGGTGATTGCAACACCCACAGCAACCCCAACGCCTACTCCCACACCCACCCCCACGCCTTCGCCAACGCCCTCGGTTTTCGATGTCAAACGCAGGGAGCTTGAGATTTTTCGCAACATGGCGGAAAGTGAAACGTCACACTTGCAGCTTGCCAACGCATGGAGCTTGACAATGGAACTCATCACCGAGGGCGAACCTGAACTAAACGCCCTTGTGTTAGAACAAGCAGATGCCATTGGCAACCGCATGGCAATCTACACGGAATTAGTTGCCTACCCAAGTGGTTCCTTTACGATGGGTCGTGAAGACGGCGCTTCCGATGAACGCCCCCTGCGAGCCGTTACACTGAGCGGTTATGAAATCGGGAAATATGAAGTTACAGCCTTGGAATTTGCAACCTTCCTCAATAAGAATTCCCTGAGAGCTGATACGCTCTTTACGCCTACTGAACAAACCAACGTTATCTACAACGAAGCGATCAAACGCTACATTCCCCGCAAAGATCGTGAAACCCACCCAGCCAACGGCATTTCTTGGAACGCCGCAAATGCCTACGTTCAATGGCTTCGCAATGAAACGGGGAAACTCTACCGCTTACCCACGGAAGCAGAATGGGAACGCGCTGTTCGCGAGAGAACCCAAAACATCTATCCTTGGGGGAATTCCATGCCGAATTCAGACCAAGCAAACTTCAATTCCCGCCAAACGGTTCCTGTAAATGCTTATACGCCGGGCCTTAGTGGAATTTTCAACATGAGTGGCAACGTTTCGGAATGGGTTCAAGATTGGTACGATGATGAAGCCTACCGAAGCCCTGAAAAACGAAACCCAAAAGGCCCCACAGATTCCGAGGCAACGGAGCGCTTGTTCTTGCGCAAGGTTAACCGGGGCGGCAGTTACCTTAGCAACCCCGAGGGATTAATCATTACGCGGCGCGGCAGAGAAATCCCCAGCGAACAACGAGAAGACATCGGTTTTCGATTGGCCCTTACACCAACTTAATTCTTAGTATTCAATTATTCATCTTCTTTTTCGAAGGCTAAATTCATGAAACGCGTTTCCATTCAATTTGCATGTTACACTCTTATTGCAAGTTCCTTAGTCACAATCGGATGCGGGGGCGGAAGCCGTTACCGAGTTCCAGATGCCAACCCAGAGACGCAAAAACGCCCCACCCGCGTAATGGTTTTTCCCTTTGAAGACAACCGTGAATATGTTCGCAACGCAGCTGCACTTTCCTCTGCTCCTCCCCTTTCGTTTTCCGTTAAATATAAATTCTCCCGCCCGGATGAAGCCTTCAGCGGCGCGGTGAAACCGTTTCCACAGTTGTTGCCTTCACAAGTGGCGAAAGACCTCAGCGATACGGGGTATTTTGACCAAGTATTTTTCGCAGGTGCCGACGAAGTTATTGAGCCGGGAACCTATGATTTAGCTCTGCAAGGTACGCTGAACGAAGCACAATCTCGCGGTGTTGCCTACACCTACGGCCTAGTCTTACCCCTAGGCCTTTCCATGTACGACGTTGCATGGTTCGTCGGCCTTCCTAAGTTTAGCCGTCGATATGATTTCAACGTTTCCTACCAATGGTACGATGGTTACACGAATGAGCCCGTTGGCGAGCCAATTCTAATTGATTACACCAGCACTGCAAAACAATTTACAACCTACACCAATGAATCCAAAATGGAAGATTTAGGCGTAAAGTTTCGTCAGGCAACAAAAGAGCTTGTTGATGCAACGGACATCATGCTGCCAAAACCCCAAGAGCGCTATTGGGCTGAAATGCGTGAAAGCGGAATGGTTTATTTAGCTGAACTTGAACGGCGTCAGCAGCAAATAGAGCGGGGAACTCCGCCTACGTTTACACTTCTGACACCGGTTGAAAACGCCGTGATTCGCTCCGTTCAAACGCCGGTTCAATGGAGTGTAGCTGCTCCTAATGGATTGAAATCCATTGAGATTACCCTAAACGGCCAACCGCTACAAACGGGCGTAACACCGGTTAGCATTCGCACGGAACAAACGGCGCCGCGTTCAATTCCCGCGCGGGAAAACACGGTTGCACTAAACTTAGGCGTGAATCAATTGCGGGCTGTTGTTACCGATTGGCGGAACAATACTACCGAGGAAACCCTTACCGTAATGCGTTATCCAACTGCACTTACTCCTGAAAGCCGAAACGCTTTGATCCTGGCGGCGGATCTTACAACCCAGCGTTCTGCCACTAACTTGAAGAATGTACTGATTGATCCTTTCGCTGGGCAATTTTCCCAACAAGACGTTCAGCTTGAAACAAACCTGAGTACGGCGAATGATCTGCGTTCAGCTGTTTCCAATTTCTCTGGCAACATAGTTTCCGGCGAGCTTGCCGTTATTCATTTACTTGGTAAAGCAAACACCGCAAACAACTCAATCGTGCTAAGCGGCGGCGAAATGCCCTTACAAGATTTTATGGCACTTTGTGCTGAATCCTTGGCAACGGATGAAGTGATTATTGTGTTGGACTTAGATTGGAACGCTGAGGGGAGCACTAAAGTGTTAGACTCAATTCCAGAAATGCCCAATCGTTGGGCACTTGTAGCGGCAAGCCAATTCCCGCGTCCAACAATTAAAAACAACGGCGGTTTTGTATATACGGAATCCCTAGCAAGCTCCTTGAAAGACTCCAAATCTGAGGGCCGACTTTCCCTAGAAAGACTTTTTGATATTATTAGCGTTGATGTGGAGATTGATTCAGAAAGCAAAATGAAACCGGAAGTTCGGGGTCGGTATAATCCCAACATATTAATGGCAACGTATGAATAATGCATTTATTAAAATCAGCAGCGTTCTAAAGCCTGCTTTTGATTTTGCTGAAGCGTAGCACACTGAGGGCTTTGGCCAGCGGAAGCTCACAGGGCAAAAGCTCACCGCAGATTTCCGCGGCTAATATCTCCGCACTTAGGGGCGCTGTGGAAAATCCGTGGCTGCCATGAGCTGCAGAAATATAAACTCCCGGCGCCCAAGGCAATTCGCCAACCATGGGCATTCGGTCCGGAGCGGTGCAGCGAAAGCTGGCACGACTCATAAACCCCGCCTTTTTATTGGGAACCTCAGCCCCGGGAATAAGCTCTGGCAACGAGTTGGCAAGCTGCTCAAGCTGCTCAACATCGGGTTCCGTCGTTTCATTCCCCCGCTCGTAGGTTGCACCAAATAAATGCTGCCCATTAACTTCGGGCGTTAAATACCCAGATGCGCACAACACACACTTCAACCCCGCTAAAGCAGCTTGAGAGGGCAATTGAAGAACCTGCCCACGAATGCGCCCCAGCGGCAACGCAGCGGTTAGCGGAAGGCGTGTAAGATCATTAGCGGACGCCAGCACAACATTCTGAGCGTGATATGGGTGGTTGTTTGTCTCAATCAACCACCCATCGGCTTTCTTAGTAATTGTTGATAAACTTGAGTTTAGCTCAACGTTGATTTTTTCATGCTTAACTAATGCCCTGCAAAACGCCGCAGGCGACAAAAACCCGGTAAAGGGAAACCAAAGGGCTGATGCACTCTGAGGTTTTACCCCTGCAATTGTTTCAAGTTGATCAGGAGTAAGAACTTGAGCAATTCGCTCATTCAGTTCCAGGCGGGAAAATACGTCGATCAACTTACTCACCTGCGGGTGGGTTCCCAATCGCAAAACACCGCATGGGTCCCAGCCAAGATCATTGCCTTCAGCTTGAAGCCTTTGTACTAAATTTTTTGCAAACACCAAGGAGGTCAGGGAAAGTGCCATTCTTGCGGAAGGCAGCGCTGATAGGCTTGGCATCAACACGGCAGCTGGATTGCCAGATGCACCGGACGATACTTGGGTTGACGCTTCAAGTAAAGTTACTTGGCAGCCTTTTTCCGCAAGAGCTCTAGCGGCGGTGCAACCAGCGATTCCGCCCCCAATTACAAGCACTTTTGGTGTTTCTCTGGGCTTTCCTAATGCAAATTCAGCAAATTCACTGTTGGGTTTGTAGGTTCCCGTCAGCATTTCGCGCTTGTATGCAAAGCCCTTTTGCTTGACCACCTGAAAACCAGCCCCTTGAAACGCACGGCGTACAAAACCCGCGGCGGTGTAAGTAGAAAATGTTGCTCCATCGGCACAATGCTCCCCCACCAATTGGGCAATGTGTTCATTCCAAAGGGATTCGTTTTTCGAAGGGGCAAATCCATCCAAAAACCAAGCATCTGCCTTGAAAGGATTCAGCTCTAGAAATTCCGCTGCATCACCCAACACTAGGGTAAGCTGAATATTTTCAGCCAACCAAAGGCGGTGAACGCCCCGAATGGGTAGGGGGTATTCTGCAATTAAACGTTCACTCAGTGGGCCAAGTTCCGGCCAAAGTGAAAGACCGCGGGCCAAATCTACCGCTGAAAACGGCGCAATTTCGTGGCTAATTAGGTGCAGCCGATGGTCCTTTCGTGTGATTGTTTGTTCCCACAATTGTGCCGCTGCAACCATGTTTAATCCGGTACCAAAACCAAGTTCCGCAACGGTAAAATTCACGGGTGCAATGTTCTCGTTATTCAGCTTAGCCCAACGCGCTGGCAAATGATTACAAGCTAAGAATACTTGCTGAGTTTCCTGAAGTCCATTTTCGCGGTGAAAGAAAATATCATCGAAATCCTGAGAAAAGGGCGCACCATTTTCCAGCCAAGAAACGTTGGCCTGCATAATCCCCGGTTGTTGCTCAAAAATTGGCCTTTTGCCTGTATTTCCATCAAAAGTTTTACTCATCACCTAAAACTCATCATTCTTGGCTGGACATCCATAGACCGGGGGGATTTATTAGCTGCTCTTATTCTTCATGACCTGATTGGTAGCTATAATTTCATGCCAAAAAAGACTCTCGAGAACGGCTCAAAACCTATAAGCCGACTCAAACGTATTCGCCAGCGATTTCAACGCTCTAATGAAAAACGCCATTCTGCTGTGGAACAAATCAAGCGCAAACCCCTTCAGGATTGGATCAGCGGGAAAACGTTTTCCTACGTTCACGGCAACAACCTTGTTTATAACTGCTGTTGGGAAGATCCACGGTTGGATCGTGTTGCCCTAAACATCGGGCCCGAAGACCGCATTATGGTGATTACCAGCGCCGGCTGCAACGCCCTTGATTATGCCTTGCTTGGCCCCGCTAAAATTAATGCCGTAGATATGAATCCCCGCCAGAACGCCCTACTTGATCTTAAAATTGCCGCAATCAAAGAGCTTGAGTACAACGATTTCTTCCGCATGTTTGGCGAAGGCAGCCTTCCAGAATTTCAGCACCTTTTGAAAACAAAGTTCCGCCCACACCTCAGTGAATGGGCCTATAAATACTGGACGAAGCACCACAATTTTTTCGACGGCAAGCGCTCGTTCTTTTTCCACGGCTCCTCAGGAAGTGTGGCGCGCATGGTGAATTTGTATGTTGATCACTACGCCAAAATACGCCCGGAACTAGATCTTCTGCTAGCAGCAACCACCCTGGAAGAACAAAAAGTAATCTATGAGCGCTCGGTAAAAGAGCACTTCTGGAGCGGGCTCATCAAAAAATTCCTCGGCAGCGGCCTTACGCTTTCCATGCTGGGCGTTCCCCGTGCACAGCGCCAACAAGTTGAGCTTCACTACGAAAACGGCATTACCACCTTCATGGAAGATTGCCTGGAATCGGTGTTCACAAAACTTCCCATCAGCGATAATTACTTTTGGCGCGCATACATCAACGGCTGTTACACGCCAGAGTGTTGCCCAGAATACCTGAAGCCTGATAACTTCAATGCGCTCAAGGGTGGTTTGGTTGATTGCATTCAAACTCACACTAATACCATTGAGGCATTTTTGAGAAGCACGGACGAAAAAATCTCTCGCTTTATCCTTCTCGACCACATGGATTGGCTTTCCACCTATCGCTATAAAGCCTTGGAAAGTGAATGGCAGGCAATTGTTGATACGGCTGCGCCAAACACCAAAATCATCTACCGAAGCGGCGGAACAAAAGTAGAATACGTGGAACCGATTGAAGTGCTTGTAAACGGCAACAAAGTGCGCATGAGGGATGTGTTGAACTTCCATCCGCAACTGGCGGCTGAGCTTCACCAAAAAGACCGCGTTCACACCTACGGCTGTTTCTACATCGCTGATTTGCAACTTCCGTCCGCATAACAGGGATCAGTATTGAACCATATGGGCATTTACTCGGAACTTCGCATTCTTTATAAAATGATCTTCTCCCCCGTGAAAGGTGCTACGCACCAAGAGCGGTTGGAGAGTTTTTATAAAGAACAAGCTAAGGACTACGAGGAATTCCGCAAACGGTTACTGCACGGCAGAACACTGCTGTACAAATCGCTCCCCTGCCCAAAGGGTGGAATCTGGGTTGATCTTGGCGGCGGAACCGGCAGTAATTTGGATGAAATCGGCGAACGCATCAAACACTTCAAAAAAGTATACCTAGTAGACCTTACACCAAGCCTTGTGGAGGTTGCCAGAAAGCGCATCGCCGATCGTGGTTGGACGAATGTTGAAGCGGTCATTGCCGATGTTACCGAATGGGCCCCACCGGAAGGGCAGGTAGACGCCGTTACGTTTTCCTATTCGCTCACAATGATCCCTGCCTGGTACCGCGCCTTGGAGCAGGCCCAAAGCCTTCTAAAACCCGGTGGTCATTTAGGAGTGGTGGATTTCACCGTAAGCCGTAAATACCCGCCCACGCTGAGCAACGGTACACGCTGCAAAAAGCACAGTTGGTTCACGCGTCATTTTTGGCCCGTATGGTTTGCAACGGATAACGTACACCCCAACCGCGATCACATTCCCTACCTGTTAGATCATTTTCAGGATAAAGCCCTGAAACAAGGCTTTGGCAGCGTTCCCTACCTAACAATCTTCACCCGGCTCAAGGCCCCGTATTATGTTTTCATCGGTTGTAAGAAACCAGAGTAACAACAAGGCTCAATAAATCCGACGAGAACAGCAGCAACACTTTCTGCCCGTACTCCGGTTTAGGCCGAAAGTTTGGCCGCAAATGATCTTAATACAAGATTACCGCGAAGGTTAGAATACCGAAAACTGTGTTTTCCGTTTACTCCTACGGACCGAACAAAAATGATGATTCAACGTATTTATGGGATCATGATTTTAGTTATGATCCTAAAGATCCCTTTGATGACCTATACACCTTTGTGGATTTTAATTCCAACCCTCCGCTAAACAATACTCCTCAAGACGATTGATTATACTCGAAAATGCGTTCGTATAGTTCCAAAATGCAATTACCCGGCTGTTGTGCTAAATGCCAGCGGCATCGCTCTTGAAGAAGTGCGCTGCCGTTAGGTGGTGTTGCGGAAATGGCACAACGTTCCAGAAAACGCCAGTCGCAATCGGAATCGCCGATGCCGGCCATTTCATTCAATTGAAACCCCGTTTGCTCTGAAAGCCAATCCAAGGCAGTTCCTTTATTGACGCCGTGGGGCAGAAAATTGAGCACGTGTGTTGTAACATCTACGGTAAAATATTCACTGTGGCGCGCTACAAAGGGGTTTGTTTCTTCAATTACATCCTCCATTGTTACGCCTATTCTTGGGTATAAGGTGAGTTGGCAAACTTTGCCGGCTTCTATTAGCACGCCGGAGCCTTCGTGGGTGAATTCCTCTTCTGCTTGTAGCACGATTTCCTCGTATTTTCTGCGGTGTTCGGCGGTGTAGGCGGGGTGTATGGCGTGGGTTTGCGTTTCGGGGCACCAAAAAACGGCGCCGAATTCCGCGATGCTGGGTAGGCGTGATGCAATTGCTTGTTGCAGAGCTTGAATGTAGGGCAACGGCCGGCCGGTGTTGAAGACTAGATGGGGAATTTGGGGTTCCGTAATGGCGCGTTGGTTGTACTCGGCAACTTTTGCCAGCATGTGAAGATTAATGTCCGAGCGGCCGCCAGCGGTGAAGCATCCGTCGATATCTGCTACGATTAGCTTGATTGTCATAAAATCCCCCAAAACTATTTTCAGAACTAAACCACCTGAGGCTTGCATTGGTCGAGGAAAAGTGAGCATAAATCTTTATTTGCATCGGGAAGTTTTATGACGTTGGAACTTGCTATTATAGATTACGGTATGGGGAACTTGCGGAGCGTTCAAAAGGCGATTGAGCATTTGGGCAGTACGGCGGTTATAACGGAGGAAGCTGGTGTAATTGAGAAGGCCCCGGGGGTAATTCTTCCCGGTGTTGGGGCGTTTGGGGATGCTGTTGCAGGATTGAAGAGTACAGGGTTGTGGAGTGTTGCGAAAGCCCGTGCGCAGGAAGCAAGCGCAGGGGGTAGGCCGTTCTTGGGAATCTGTTTAGGGATGCAAATCCTGATGGATTCAAGCGAAGAAAGCCCGGGCGTTGAGGGGTTGGGTTGTTTTGCTGGTGGGTGTGAGGTGCTTAAACCGGGAAGCGAGGAGTTGAAGGTTCCCCAAATGGGTTGGAATGAGTTGGTTTTTCCGAACGGCTCATCGGCTTTATTCGATGGTATTCACTCCCCGGCATATGTTTATTTTGTTCATAGTTTCGAGGTTAAGCCGGCGGATTTTACCGTTGTCTCAGCGCAAACGGTTTATGGTAAGCCTGTAACTGCGGCTCTTTGCCGTGGGAATTTGCATGCAACACAATTTCACCCAGAGAAAAGCCAAGTTGTGGGGCTGAAGATGCTGCAAAACTTTTTGGACTTATTGCACGTTCCTCATTGAAGGGGCTGAAGCTGCTTGCGTTGCGATAGGCTTTTTCCACGTTTTGCCGCCCATTTCCCAAACCAACCATTCGTTTTGCCCACAGGTGAAAAGTTGAAAAACGCCGTTTGCTTTTGCATAAGCCCTAAGTTCCGCGCCCTTTGCCTGCGCATCCGGGGCTAAGGCAAAGGTATTAAAGTCGGTTTCAATCAAAAACCCCTCAAGTTCCGGAGTTTGTAGCCGGTAGGCAGGTAAATTTTTGCTTTGTTTGGAATTAAACTGATTCTGTGAAATGTGCATCCGGTTTTCCGGTTGGGTAGAACTTTCCCAAGTTCCAGCGGGATCAATCCTAATATCCTGGGAACTTTGGGTGGGTTGAAGTTGATAAAAGCCGGGGTATTCCTTGATAAATTCTTCTTCGTCAATCCGTATAGGAATCGAAAATCCCTGAGTTTGTGGTTCAGGTGCGCCGGTTTGCCCCCAACGGCGTGCAATAACGAAGCCTTGCTTGTGTGAGAAATCCAAGAATAAGTGCGTTTGAAATCGATTTGTTTGCCCCGCGTGAAGGTAGGCTGAAGCGGGCGGGTTTGATTTTTTGCTGGTTGCTTGCCAATAAAGTGAATCCGCAACAGACTGATTTGCTAGGAAAAGGTAAAGTTGCTTCAAGCCCTCAGCGTTGGCTGCAAGCCCGCCAGCGCCAAGGAGAAGCGAATCTGACGCCGGTTGAATCCCTTCCGCGGAAATTGTCTTCTTTATGTAGGCTAAGCGCTCGGCTTCAAAGGATTTCCCCGTTTGGGATTCAAACCAATCAGCCATGAACTGGTAATTTTGATTATTGTATAAGGTGAAACAATTATTTGGGAGTAAGACGATTGTTTTTTGGCCTTGGGTTGTACCCAATCCAGACCGATGAAAGAGAAATTGTATCGGCGTTGGGTTCCATTCAAAGGAACGTTGAGGGGAATCTGCGTGTTGAAAATAGGAGGTCAAAAGATGGGGAGAAATCGGCGTAGATAATTCTTCTTTTGTGAAATAATTTTGGATGAATCGTTGCGTTATCAACTTGGATAAAGAACCCAGTTCAACAAATTGCTGAGTGTTGTTAGCGGGTGAATTTAGCTGGGGATTTTGGAGCGAACCCTGCCATAATAGAACGGGTGGTTCCATATTGGTGCGCGGGGAATTCACAGAAAAGGGTGAAATTGAGTTCAGCTTAGCGCAGGAGAACAAATAAAGGGCAGCGATGGGCACGATTAATATCGTGCTGATTTTCGAAATTCGCTTATTCATCCTAAATAAATTCAACTGGGTACGCTTCCTGTAATTCAGAGGTTGCTTGACAAACTATTAGTATTAGGCCTTTGTTAGGTGTGGTGTTAATAAATTTTGATTTTTTTGTGATATTCATCTTGCCTTGAACGAGAGGAACATTCGATTTTGAAACTCGATATCATCCTGCTTAACCTTGCGGCAAGCCTATTAGACTCGGAAGTTCTAGTGCTCTTATCCATCGCCATTCTTGGTTTATTTTTACTGGTACTCGCAGCCCTTATTTACGTTCGTGAATCTGGAGGGAATAAAAACCTGCACAGTTCAGCTTCTTCAGTTTCGATCGAAAAGTTGAAGTTTAACCAAGCACCCGAAGAACAGATTGTTGCAAAAAGCGGAACGACTAAAGAAATGGATCTTGAGCACCCTTCATCTTCTATTGCAGACACTAAAAAGCTTACCTTTGATTCCTCTAAAATTGCCAGCGATGAAGACACAGCAGAGCCGGTTGACCACAGATTATTAGTTTTGCAACTTGAGAAAGACGGTCGTTTTGAAGAAGCTGCAAACGGCTGCAAACGCATGGGTTTGTTACACGATGAAATCCGCGTGTTAAAAAACTTGGAACCAAGCGAGCGTTTAGGCGCTTTGTACCGGGCATTAGGAAACATTCAAGAGGAACTGGCAACCTACACACAACTTGTTTCAAACGACCCGAAGAACTGGAAATTTCGCGCTCATTTGATTGGTTTACTCCTGCAAACTAAACAAACTGAGAAGGCGATCAATTTATTTGAAACAGCCCTTGAAGAACGCACGTCCTTGGGCATTGAGTACGATTTTTTTGTCAAGGTAGGCCGGTTGTTTGAGAATGCCCGCCTTCCGGATGTTGCCTTGAAAAGCTACAAAAATGCTGCCACAGCTGAAGAAACAAACACGGCTCTACATGCGCGAATGAATTACCTGAAGCATTTGGTACGGCTAAAGGGAATCAAAAAAACTGAATCACCTCAACTTAGAACCTCCGATGTTTACCGCATTGCCCTTCAATCCTCAGCCGACGGGCTTGACACAGATTTTGATGTGAGCAGCGACGAAGTTCCAGTTGCAGGCGAAAGCACAACAACAGAGCCAACCTCCGTGCAAATGGGGTGGATTATCCTTGTTGGGCATCCGGCGTTCGGTAAAACCGTTTCAAAGGATAACATCAGCTCCTTGCGAATCAACAACCCGATTACCCGCATGGAGTTTGAATCAACTTTATCTGAGCGTGAAACAACGGTGCTGTTTCAAACTCGCGACCGATTGATTGATTTTCCTGTAACACTTCGACTTCAACGTTTGTTCCTGCAGGACGACCAATTCGTTATTCTTTCTGAGCGTTTGAAAGCCCTGAATAGATTTTTTCATCCGAATATTACCAAACTCATTTATGCCGATAGCGTTGATTCTGTGGTGCGAGTTGTTACGGAATACCACCAAGGCGGCAGCTTTTATGCGATGATTAAACAGCTGAAGCAAATTGGTCTTCCGCTGGGGATTCGCTTGCTTCTTCAAATTTCCTCTGGGATTGTTTACTCCCACAAGCACGGGGTCATTCACGGCGATTTGCGGGCTGAAAACATCATGATTGGGCACGATCAACTAGTGAAAATTGTAGACTATTCGCTTCAGCCTTGGCCTGTGCTAAAGCAGGATGATGAAAGCGGCCTTCCGCTGGAGGAGGTTCGTGTTGATTTACTTCAGTTCGCTGATTTAGTTGAATTTACGATTGGTTTCTGCAACGTTACAGCGTTTGATGATGATGCACCTGATCCAAAAGCAAGGCTTTACAAACTAGTTGAGCGAATTCGGGAGAACCAGTTTGATTCAATGGCGAGCATTCAAAATGAATTGAGCAAGCAATTGGATGATATTATTCCTCACGGCTGATTGAAGCATAGCAAGCTTTCGGGGTCCTTTTTCGAAAATGGTATTCAAAGGTATTACGCCGCGCGAATGGTACATTACAGTTGCAATGATTACAGCCTGCTTGGCGTTGTTTTCCGTTCAAGCATATAGAACCAAGGCTCAAAACACGCAGGTTTTCCGTTCTAAGCAAACAGCAAAAACTAATGTTATTTCAGGAAATCCAATTCCAAACAGCCCTCAAACAGGGGGGATTAGTTCCAGTAATGCTGTACCGGTTTTGCCGGTTGCGAGTAATGCGAATTCGCCCAATAGCCGTTCACAAAGCGCAGGTTTATTGGCCGCTAATGATGCTGAATCAATAATTGCCGAAACAGGTTCAGCGGATCCGAGTACAAGTGGGTCTAACACAACGGGCAGCTCCCCCGCTTTTGAAAATGGTTTACTCAATATTAACCGCGCAACGGCTAAGGATTTTGAAGCACTTCCGGGTGTTGGGCCGGTAAAATCAGAATCGATTGTTGCGTACCGGGAAAAAATTGGCGGGGCATTTACATCAATTCAACAGCTGGATGATGTTAGCGGCATTGGGCCAAAAACGTTAGAACGGTTAAGCCCAATGCTTTTTGTGCCTGAACAGGCGGTTACACAAACAAGAATGCAACTAGGGAATCCAGCTTTAATTGCAACAAACCCGCCTTCTTCCTTGTCAACAGCGACAGAATCCCCCACAAAAGGATTAGTAAACATCAATACGGCGGGGCTTGAGGAGCTTCAAATTCTCAGTGGAATCGGCGAAAAAAAAGCTGAAGATATTCTACGGGATCGTCAATTGAACGGCCCATTCAAAAGCGTTGATGATTTACAGCGTGTTCCCGGGATTGGGCCAAAAACAATCGAAAAGAACCGTCATCTTATCACGCTTCGGACTCCATGAAAAAACCTTATTTCCTTACCGTATTGTTTTTCTTAATAGCTGCCTACTTGCCAGCTTCTTCGCTTACAGTAAATGTTTCAGATGATAGTGGTGGGTATTATCGGCCCGGTTCGTGGTTTCCGATTATACTTTCTATTAGTAATCAACCGGGCGGTTCCGGTAAGGATGAAGCTTTTTTTGGTCGTGCAACAGTTGAAACCAGCAGCTACACTTCCAATCAAGGGGCGTATCAGTTTAGCCGTGAAATCTCCGTTCCGGTTTCCTCGCAAAAGCGATTTGTGCTCTATGTAAAAATACCCGATAGAACTACCAATCAAATTAATGTGACAATTCGCCGGGCGAACAATCAGTTGGTGCAGGAATTTCCCCTGAGCATTGCGCCGCTAAAGGATCAGGATGTTTTCACTCTTCTAATAAGCTCGGATTTACAGCGAATCAACCTTCCGATGTTGCGAGCGGCTTCTGCTAACACACGAAAACAATCGATTCGTTCTCCGGAATATTTACCCGATCATTGGGCTGGTTATGATGCTGCAAACTTAGTCATTTTCCCCTCTTGGCCAACGGGTTCCATGACATCCAAAAATATTGCTGCCCTGCGAGAATGGGTTGTTGCTGGCGGTACCTTGGTGCTGCTTGGGGGCTCAGAGACAACCTCCTACCAAGATGAAGCGGCACGGGAGTTTCTTCCGGTTTCGCTGAACGGAACCGCAACAGTTGAATACAATTCTGAATTGCGTCGGTTTACTCGCTCGCCGCAACTTTCGGATGAATCATTTATCATTTCGGAGAGCACGCCTTTACCGGGCTCCGCAATCCTAGCAGAAGGAAGCGGCGGGCTTGGCGCAGCTTTGCCGTTGGCAGTCGTAAAGGAGATTGGCTTAGGGAAAGTCGTTTTTTTTGCCGTTGATTTTAAGACGAATCAAAAGGGCATTCAGGAAATGTTCTACCCCGCGTGGTTTGCCATTACCCCGCTTGAAAGCCCCGTTCACTGGAATAAGAAGTTTGTTGAAGTTGTGAACGATAAATTGTTGTACGTTACAGGCCGGTCAGCGCGCCCGCCTAGTGCTGTTCTTATTATTTTGATCTGCATTCTTTACACCCTAGTGGTGGGCCCTATTAACTTTTTTGTTTTGGCAAAAACACAACGTATTCAATGGGCTTGGGCAACTGTGCCCATTATTGTATTTCTTTTCTCGGGATTAATTTACGGCCTTGGAACAATCACGAAAGGCGGAAAAACAATTGCAAGGGAAAGCTCCCTTTATTTGGGCAAGGGAAACAGCGCTGACTTCGCCGTGGAGAGCTTTCTGGGCGTTTTA
>DAIOTT010000024.1:0-27170 GCA_036751885.1 Candidatus Sumerlaeota bacterium | reverse complement strand
TCCAGACTGCGAGGCGGAGAGGCTCGTCGATCCGCTCCGGAAGAGGTACAAAAAAGTGCTGATAGAAATTGAGCTGAAGAGTTCAGACTTCCGAAAGCACAACCACCCGCTTGGTGGATGCGACATTATTATTTGCTGGGAGCATGACTGGAAGGAATGTACCAAAGAGGTGATTGAGTTGAAAAGCAGGATCAGAGAGCTCGATGGGTGGGAGTAGTTTGTAAGGCGGTATGGCTTTTCCTGTCGAGCGAGCAGCCTTTTGCACAGGCCTTGTTCGTGGCCGACTTCTGCACCACCGGGGATCTAATCCCCCCTCAGATTGAGCGGGGCTAGGATTCGACATTTGCGGGAGGCCGGCCTGCTGGAAACACCTATAGGACCTGATGAGAAGGAACTGGCCAAGGGGTTGAATCGCCTGCTCCATGTAAATTCATCTGAGTTTCTCGACACCATCGACAAGGTTTGTGAATCCGACCCGGCGACAACCTATCAAGCCACTCACCGTGAACAGCTCCACCTCCTCATGCTCCACTACCATCTGTGGCGTAAAGATGGCCCTTCTCTTGGAATGCGATCGTTGGATGATAGCTTAGCCCGGCTTGCGGCAAACCCTTCAATCCGCGCGGAGCTAAGGGATCTCACTCAGATTCTACGACGACGAATCGATCATGTTTCGCCTCGTGATGGAGCCGACAACACGATCCCGCTTGAACTGCACGCCGCCTACACCAGAGAGGAAGTACTCCTTGCTTTTGGTCTCTCCACCTTCGATCGCCAATTCACTCACCGCGAGGGCGTGAAGTACCTACCAAATTATGGAATGGACCTGCTCTTTGTCACGCTCTCCAAGACTGCGGATCGCTTCTCACCGACAACCATGTACGAGGACTATGCTATATCCCGTGAACTGTTCCACTGGCAAAGCCAGAGTACGACCAGCGTAGGGAGTGAGACGGGCCGCAGGTACCGTGAACACGAAAAACTCGGCAGCAAGGTCCTCCTTCTTGTTCGTGAGGAGGCCAAGCGCGACGGACTTGGAATGGCCTTTACCTATCTAGGTCCGGTTCATTACGTTTCACACGAGGGGACTCGACCGATGTCCATTACTTGGCGGCTGCAAACCCCCATGCCAGCATCCTTGTGGATCGCGAGTGGAAAGCTTGCTGTGGGCGCATAGCCCTCGAGATCGGTCTCTACGATCGTGTTAGGCAACCGGCGTAAGAGGCAGCAGGGGATCTGCTTTAGCTCCCCGGCGAGATGCGCATTATGCGAAAGTTGATTGGCGATGGTTTTTCGGGCTTTTGTTGTGCGTGAGTTTTGGTTTGCCGATGCCGAGCAGGGGCTCGGCGCTCACAGGTGCTCCCGGAGGGAAGGAGCTGGCGGTTTATTCAGTGGAGAACACGGGCTCTAGGATGGGTGGGTTGGTTGATGTTGGCAGGGCGGGGATGGCCGGGGCTGTGGAGGGGCTCTCGGTATTCTCCGGCTGGGTGGTTCCCTCCATCGTGCTTTGTGTTTGCTGAGCGAGTGCCTCTGCCTTCCACTCTGCTACTCGCGCAGTAGCTTCGGCAAGTTGCTCGGGAGTCATTTTTTTGGCGAGAATATCTTGCGAGGTGATCTTCAGCTCAGTGCGTTGTTCTGCGGCAAGGGCGTACCACTTGTAGGCTTCTACGAGGTCTTGCTCTACGGCGAGGCCGTTTTCGTAGTGGGCGCCGAGTTTTTCTTGTGCATCGGCCAAGCCTTGGTTTGCGGCGAGCTTGAACCAGTTGTAGGCTTGTGAGGAGTTTTCTTCAACGCCGAGGCCTTTGAGGTAGAGCAGGCCGAGGTTGCTTTGGGCAATGCGGTTTCCTTGTTCGGCGGCGAGTTGTAAGAACTGTGCTGCTTCGGTGGGGTTTTTCTCTTCCCCTTCGCCTTTGATGAGGAGCAAGCCAAGTTCTGCTTGAGCGGCGGCTAGGCCTCGCTCGGCAGCCCGGCGAATCCATTTGGCGGCTTCCGGGGGGTTTTGCTCGAACCCTTCGCCCCGCAGGAGCATTCTGCCGAGGGCGTACATGGCTTCGTTCATGCCCTCTTGGGCGGCAAGGCGAAACCACCGGGCGGCTTCCCGGTAATTTCGGCGAATCAGGATTCCGTCGTAGTACATTGTCCCCAACCGAAACTGAGCCAACACAAGGCCTTGTTCTGCCGCGCGGGTAAACCATTCAGCGGCTTTGGGGGGATTTGTTTGCTCCCGAGGGCCGGAAAGAAACAGCACGCCTAAGGAGTATTGCGCTTGGGGAATTCCCTTGGAGGCGGCGAAGCTGATGAGCTTTTTGGCTTGTTCTAAATCAACGGGGACGCCTTGACCTTCGGCGTACATAAGGCCTAAGTTTAGCTGGGCTGGCGTATAGAGTTGATCCGCTGAGAGCGTGTACCAGCGAAGGGATTCAGCGTAGTTTTGCTGTACCCCACGGCCATCAAAATGGGCTAATCCTAACAGGAATTGCGCGGCAGCTTCACCCTGTTCAGCCAAGGGCTTAGCCAGCTCTACCCCTTTGGCGAAATCCCCGTTATCGTAGGCTTCCCAAGCATCATCAGCCCCGGCGGCGAGGAGTTGCACGGCCGCCGCTATTGTGAAAACCCCAACGAAGAAGAGCTTCTTGAGCTGGAGGTTTAGGCTTGGGCGAAAACCCCTGATTTTGTTAACGAGATTTAGCAACGCGCTCCACCTGTTCAAGGTATTCTTGAATGTTTTCACGGTAGTTGATTTGCTGGGCACGGCGCAACAAGGGAAGTGCCTCGGTGTAGCGGTTTAGGCCAACAAGAAGTTGCGCGTGGCGAACCTTGGCATCGGCTTCAAAGTTCTCCAGTGCGGCGGCGCGCTCGTAATAGAAGATCGCCTTTTCCGAATCGCCTTTGCGGTTGTGGTATTGGCCAAGCAGAATCAAGGCTTCACCATCAAGGGGATCAAGCTCAATGATTTCCTCCAGCACGCGGGCTTCTTCATCGGCAGATCCATCCGCCACGGCCAAGCGGCTTCTCAGTTTCAGCAAGTCCTTGCGGTCGTTTACTTCCAAGTTGCCGCTGAAGAGGGATTCGATTTTTTCCACCAAGACCCGTGTTTCAGCGAGGGCCCCGCGAGCCGCAAGAATCTTAGCCGAGCGCAACGCACGATCCGGTTTTTGCTCTTGAGTTAGTTCCAAGGCACGAATGTAAGAATCTGTTGCCAGTTGGTAGAGTTGTTCGTTGATGTAAATATCGCCCAGCAGGTTGAGAGACTCAACAGTGGAGCCCCCCATGAGATCTACCAGTTCGTAGATTTCAGCTGCCTGCATGGGTTGCTTTAAGCCGATGTAGGCGTTGGCTTGTAGAAGCCACAAGTCCACCCGGTTGGAGTCTTTCTCCAGCAGGGAGCTGATCAGGGCAATTGCCTCAGAGAAGCGTTGCTGTTTGAAGAAGCTGCGGGCCAACCCCAACTTCCAGTCAAGGGTTTCGGCGTCTAACAAAATCGCCATGCGGTAGGCTGATTCCGCCGCCAAAAAGTTTTCCACTGAGGAGTAGGAGAAGCCAAGCAACCCGTAAACAATGGAGGAATTATCGCCCATCTCAAGGGTGCGCGTAAGGGGTTCAATTGCCTTGTTAAAGTCCCCTTGGCGTACATGAATAATGCCGAGGTTTTTCCACGCACGGCGGTATTTAGGGTACTTTTCCACGCAACGTTCGTAGCCTTGCAGGGCCAAATCAAACTGCTCTCGTTGAAAGTAAATGTTAGCGCGCGTAAAGTCAAACACCGCACTGGATGCGGGGTTGCGCTCAAGCTCGCGGGTAATTAAATCAATGGCTGAATCCAACTGTTCTTCGGAAATGAACGCCAATATTTTTTGCACCACAACGCGCTCTTCTTCCGTAAGGCGGGGTTCAATATCAGTTTCTGCAATGTAGCTTTCCGTAAACCGTTGTTGAAACGTAGGGTTTTGCCACATGCTTAATTGTAGGGGTGTAAGGCCTGTTTGGCGGAGCGACAACTGCGGGCCGCTGGGTTCTGTGGAATCCTGCGCAGCAAGGGGCGCTACGAAACCCATGTTGAGCAGCAGCAATGAGAACGCAAACGCGCGCAGAGAATTCTTATGGGGGTGTTTCATATTACGGGAGTCCTTTTTGAGTTAGAGGCCTTTGGGGAATGTAATGGGGACGCGCATGCGGAAGCGAACGGGTTTGCCGCCGCGCTTACCGGGTTCGAACTTCCAATTCTTAATGGCATCAAGAGCTGGTTTTTCAAAGATGGGATCCGTTGAGCTTTGCACAATGGGATCCGTTACGCGGCCCTGCTGATTGACGATAAAGATGATGTAAACCGTGCCCGGTGCTCGCTTGCGGAAGGCTGCGGTAAGGGTGGGTGCTGACTGATAAATGGCTCGTGGCTTTTGATCCAAATCGGCAACGGAGAATAATTTATCCACATCGCCGCCAGCGTTTGCCGCAGCAGCATTCAAGTTCACGGCAAAGTCGCCGCCCAGCCAGCCGTCGCTCACCCCCGGGTTCAGAGCAAGCTCCAACTGAGAAAGATCAAGGGGCGGTGATTCATCGGTCAACTCAGGAGGTTCCTGCTCCTCAGGCTCGGGTTCTTCCTCTTCCTCCTCTTCCGGAGGCGGGGGCGGAGCATCAAGCTGCGCTGTATCGATTGTTTGAACCATAAGATCCGTTGAGCGGTTCTCCGTAAGCTGTTGAATTAATGGCAGAATCATAAAGAACAGGAACGTCAATGCAGACGCACCCACTAGAACAACCAAACGATGGAGAAGTGTTCTGAGGAACAGAAGCACTGGATTAGGTTGTTGCATTCCTTAGCTCCTGGATTGCTTGGTTGCGATGCTAACCTTGACCGCACCACCGAGTTTTGCTTCGTCGATGATGCGCACCAGCATGCCACTTTCAGCGGCAGCATCCGCTTGAATAATCACGGGAACATCTTCCTTTTGCAGCATGCGACGCACCAACGGTTGCACGCCGCTAATTCCAATCTGCCGACCGCCGTACACAACATCACCATCGGCCGTAAGGGCGATTAGGATACTGGTTTTCTCCAGCCGAACAGCGGAAGCTGCTTGGGGTTTATCCACCTCAACACCCGTTTCTTCAACGAACGTGGTGGTCACAATAAAGAAAATCAACAGGATGAAAACACAGTCCAAAATGGGCGTCATATCAACGTTGGTTTGGCCGCCGTCATCGTTACTCATTCTACTCATGCGTCCCATAATAGCCTCGATTCAATGGTCAAGCTCTGCTGCTTGTAAGGTGCGGTGGTGGTGATCATCATTCAGCAACATCATTTGAATGAAGATCTTTGTAAATCTTTTGGGAAACCACTGTTTCCAAGTGCGCCAGGAAGGCCTTGTATTTATCCAGCGTGCGAGCCAAATGAAATTGAAAGAACAAACCGGGCAGGGCAATTACCAAACCTGTTTCCGTGGTTACAAGCGCCTCGGAAATACCACTTGCAATCAACTCCATTGTTTTGTCGCCGCCAGAACCAGATGCAAGGGCGGCAAACGTTGCCAACATCCCTGTCACTGTTCCCAGAAGGCCAAACAACGGCGCTGCTGAAACACACATATTCATTACGCGTAAATCCCGCTCAATGGGTTCAATCTCTGTAACCTGAAGCTCCTTGAAAAACACGGCTGTATCTTCAATCGTTTTACCGCCAGTGACAAACTCCAACAGCTCGCCCATTTGCCCTTTGCGAAGCTCCGGCTGCTCCAGCCACTTGCGCCAAGTTTTTTCACGCACGTAGAAAAACGCCTTGCCGCACAAGATCAGGTAAACGTGTACACCTAAGCCAAACATCAGCATAGCAACGCCCGCAATTGCCAGCATTGCCCAGCCGCCTGAAAGCCAAATAGCAACGCCCTGTTCCCACAAGGAGTGGGCTTGTTGCACAAGTTCATCATAAGAAAGATTCATGGTTTAACCCTTTCCTGAATACCGAAACCACCCGCAATCATCGCCGGGAAATTGCCGCATTCATTGTATGCCGTAAGCTTGTTGCAAATCATGCGGGGCTTACCTGTGTTGATGTCCCTACGCTTGAAGCCGAGGACTTCCCGCTTGATTTTGCCGCTTCAACTGAACCGGAGGCAACCTCCGGCTCATCATCGGAATCCCCTTGTGAAATCGGTGTTTTGCTCAACTGATTGATCAGTGCAACTCCAGCGGCTTCCATTTTATTGATTACACCCTTAACACGGCGGGAAAGAAACGCATGAATCAACAACGAGGGAATCGCCACAATCAACCCGTACTCCGTTGTTACCAAGGCTTCCGAAATACCGCCAGAAAGAGTTTTCACATCGCCAGAGCCAAACACGGTGATCAGCTTGAACGTATTGATGATCCCTGTCACTGTTCCCAAAAGCCCTAATAACGGAGCCGATGCCGCGCAGATGGAAACAAGGGAAAGCAAACTCTCCAACCGAAGGCGAATGGCGAGCACTTTTTCGTACATCACTTCTTCAACCAACTCCGCAGGGTACTCTAAATGTTCTACCCCAGCTGCAAGCATAATCCCCACGGGCGAGTACCCAAACAACAGCCGCAGAAGAAACTCCAACGCACCAAATACTACGGCAAAGATTACGGCAAACGTGAGCAGCGTGTTGGTTGCGGCAAACTCAAGAATTGGGGGTGAAAACTCCACACCTAAATCAATATTCAACAGAATATAAATCAAGGAACCAATCAACGCACCAGCAGCGGCGCCGTGCATCCAATCCGTCAGGAAATTCGGCGCCTTGGAGTTCATGCGTTTTGCAAGGCGCTGAACTTCCGCCACTTCGCCCCGTGAAACAGCGTTCACCAAATCTTGAATGCTTTTCTTCGAGGGGTCGCGAACAAGAAGGAATGCTAACCATTTGTAAAAGGCTACAATCAGCGCCACACCTGCCATTGCGAAGATTGGGTACATTACCGGCCCGCCCTTCTTAATGTGATCCAACAAGGATTCCTTAGTTTCTTCCACCTTATGGGCGTTTCCTTGAGTAGGATCCAGCGGGAAGAAGCCCGTTCCCGACGTAATCACTGCACTGGCAACCTCAATATCTGCGGGCTCGCGGAATTCAATCACCGCAGGCTCCAAGGAACCCAACCGCTGTTCCGCAGTGCCAACGCGCGTACCATCCTCAGACATAAATAACGCCGAAGGGCCAAGCAACAAAATCGTTCCGTTCTTCACGCTTCCGTCCCTATCAACCCCCGTTCCTTGAAAACGCGTTCCACCCAAATTGTCCACCAACCGATCCACGGAAACAGTTAACAACGTTGCTTGCGCATTGAAGATTTCTTCCTCTGAAAGCGCCGTATTTTCGGGGGCGAGTTTTGCCTCTTCCAGCTCTTTCTCATACCGTTGAAGCTCCACTATATGAAGCCGTGATTCAAAGTTGCGGATGTACTCGCCCAGCAAGTTGGAAAGGTAGGCGGTTTCATCCTCACGGGTTTTGATCTCAGACCGCAGGTTGGATAAATCAAGGGTGCGGGTATCCAACAACCGAGACGTTTGCTGGAATTCAGTACGGACTTCCCGCAGCTCGTTTTCCAGCGCACTCAGTTCCTTACTCAACGGAATTGTTTGCTCCGCCATTTTCTCCCGCAGTTGCGAAAGCGTTTGTAGGCTATTCTCCAGCCGCTGCTCCGCTGAGGTTGCTGCTGAGCCAAACTCAGCCGTTGCCTGTGGCACTTGCTGCCCCTGTACCATGAGGGACAGGCTAAGGATTAACGCCGTTACAAAAAGAAAGTATGTTTTCATCATTGGATTATTTAACCTCTACAGGAACGTGGACGAATGAGGCCACTTGTTCGTTTTTCAGAATGGCAATTGCACGGGCAATTTCGGCAGCATGATCGTTTGCAGACTTCCAGCTCCACCCCTCATTTGTCGCCGTTCCAACGCCTGCAATTGTACCGTTGCCGCCGCTGTAAAACGCCTGCCCAATCCCCATGTACAGGGCCGTTACTTCAGCTGAACTACCGTCTTCCAAAGTGCGGACTTCACTGGTAACGGTAATCTCGCGATTGAACTTATTCATCTCGTTCAAAATGCCCACCACGTTTTGAAACCGCTCTGAGGTGGAAAGCTTTGTCTCCTCCCCCGCCTTCGGAATGCGTTGGCTAAGCGGGCGAACGCGATCCTTAATCGGTTCCGGCAATTGGCCCAACAAGGTAAGTGTTCGCTCCTCTAAGGAGGCCACAATGGCTGCTAACGAGGCTGAAGCCTGCTTCAACTTGTCGTTTGTTTCCATCAACTCAGCGCGCTTAAGATCCGCTTCGGCAATGCTTTCTTCTGCCGAGGTAATCTTCCCTCGCAAGGACTCAATCTCCTGCTGCACCAAGGCAATGCGTTCCTGAAGAACCTCGCGGGAAAGCTCCAAATCGCGCTTTTCTTTTGAAATCAACCGCTCCGTTTCAACCCACTGCTGAAGAGACTCGCGAGCGGTATCTATGCGCTGGGCCGTTTCACTTGAGGTGCTTGAACTTGCAGCTGGCGCGGCAACAGGTGCTTCAACCTCTTTCTTTTGCTCGGCAAAAGAACGCAATTGAGACGCCGCTGATTGCTGCCCGGGCAACAACGATGCAGTAAAGCAAGCGAGCCCACCAGCTATCACTAGCGGCAACAGTTGCCGGGATTGAAAACCCATTTTGCTGAGGCTAACTTTAAGCCCTAAGATAGAATTCATAACGTTACGATTCATAAAAGCACCTTTACTTTTTTAGAGGTCAAATCTGAAGCCAAAATGGATCTGCCGACCGTTGTCCGTGGCTTCACTGGTGAGTTCTTCAGCATAATAAATAAACGCTCGTTGGCGAGAGTTAGGCATGCGAATGCGCAAGCCTGTCCCCACGCTGGAGCGAATGGTTCCAAATTCCATGGGCCCGGATTCAAGGGTTCCGAAATCGAGGAAAAACGGAACATCCACGTCTTCGCTGACGATGAAGCGAATTTCATTTTGGAGCGAGGTCATGGTCGAGCCGCCCAACTGGAGCTCTTCAACGCGTCCGTCCACGGGGCCAATGCCTCGGTACGTGAAACCGCGAACACTCCCCAAGCCGCCAGATTGAAACCGGTCGGTAATGCCCACGCGGTCGGCGTTGTAGGGCATAAGCCCAAATTGGCCGCGCTGGAACCAAGCAAAATAGCGGGAGATTGGCTGGGTCCATTCAGCCGTGTTGCTCCACTTTGCAAGCAACCCATCCGCCCGGCCAACCTCCAGCCCGGTATCGAACAAAAATCCCTCTGTTGAATCATCGTCCCCGCGGTTGCGTGTGTCATAGGCAATATTATAGGCAACAGTTGTGGCTAAATAATCGTTGAAGTCCTCATCGTACCGATCTCGCTCCCGAAGGGTTTCGTAGGAAATATCCTCCACGCGAAGTTGCACGCCGTTGCTCCAAGGGCCGGCGCGTTTTCCGGTAAGGTAGTTCAACCGAATTCTGCCGCCCAAGCGCGTTTCCGTGTACTGCTGGTAGCCCGTTGTGTTATACGTTGCAGAGTAGGTAACAGAGGGCTCCCGGCGCTCCCCAATCAGCCGCTCCCACAGCTTGTTATACCGGTCCGTATAGGAAATGTCACCCCCGTAGCCGTTGTTATTTAAGCTATAATACCCCCCGAAACCAAACACATCAGCCCCGCCGCCAATGTTGCGCTCCACAAAATCCAACCGAACAACGGCTCCCAATTGATCATTCCAACCAACGGATGCCCCAAGATTTGCGGTTCTTGCATCCGTAACCGTGGCAACAACATCGCGGGTGGCGGAATCTGTTGTGGCGCGCGTATCAAGTGCAACTTCCTCAAAAACCCCCAGGCGGTTCATTCGCCGTTCTGCATCGTCCAAAATCCCTAAGTTCAAATCATCTCCACGGGAAGCGCGAACCTGCTTTTCAATAATGCTATCCTTCAACTTAGGGGCAAACGTTCGGTGGTACCAAGAACTACCGTAACCCAGTTCACCGGCTTTCCGCTCCACGATTACCTTCCCCATTTTGCTTTTATCCCCTTCATCGATTGAAGCGGTTATTTCAACTTCGTCCTCGCCGATGGGTTTGTAGCGTACATCAATCTTAGGATCCATGTAGCCTGATTTCAAGGAACGTCGGCGCAGCGCTGCCTCAATATCGCGCAAGCGTTTTGCATTCAAACTCTTCCCCTGAAAACGCCGTGTAGCCGTGTGCCAAAACTCAGGATCGGGGAAAACGTTGCCCACGGCGGTAATACGATCCATATCGAACTGCGGCCCACGATCAATTCTGTAATACACCTTAACACCCTTGCGGCTTACGCTTGTTTCATCTAGCCGAGTGGTTGCCCGCAAATACCCCATGGAACGCATCAGCTCCGAAGAGATGTTTTGAATTTCCAGCAGCTGTTCCCCGCGAACGGCGTCCCCTTTATCAAACCCCACAGGATCGGGCTCCTTTAGGAAGTTGCGAATCTTCACGGCATTTCCGAAACCTGCATCGCGGAAACGAATTTTCCGCAACGGCTCTGGCGTGGCGTCCTGCACGATGAAGCCCAACTGAATTGTGGTATCGGTTTTCATCACGTGGTTTGTCAGAATCACCGGAGCAAGAATTTCCTGCCGCTTGGCTTCTTCCTCCAACGCAGCGATAACCGACTGTTCAACGGAGGCAACATACTCCAAGCCAATCACCTGCGGCAATGCCTTCAGAAAATCTTTCGTCTTCACCGGCACAAGGGGGTAAATCGTAATTTCCTCAACCGTGGGGGGAAGGCGGAAGTCCATTAACAATTCCAGCTCGGAAATATCATTAATGGTTTTCTGTTTGAAGCTGGCTCCGCTCGCATCATCCTGCACGGGGCGAACGTTAATATTTTGCAATTTGCGGGAAAAGTTTGCTTGCTCAATCGTCGCTTCCAAGTTTTCAAACGCACGAATATCTGCCTCAGTCAGCGGCTCACCCAAGGGGATAGGAATGGAGGAGCGAACAACAGTTTCCTCCTCTTCCGTTAGGCCGTAGATGATCACACGCTTCAGGGAAAGATCAATCTGTCCCTCAGCGGCGGGGGCAACGGAAGCGCCGCAGGCAATCAAAATGGCCAACACACAAACGTGCACCCAAGTTGCCGCGCTAAAGAGAATTTGTTTTACGTGATTCAATAAAAGATACAACATGTGATTAAAAATTCGCACTCAGCCCAATCGAGTATTCAATCCCTTTTTGGTAGGAAGTTCTTGTAACGTCGCCATCAGTAAACTCGGAGCGGTAAACCGTTTCAATTTCGGGATCCAGAATGTTTTTTGCCGCAACCTTTAGCTCCCACCCGGGGGAAAGCTCTTGGGCAATACTGGCGTTTAAAGTTCCGTACTCGCGCTCGTAAACATCAGGGATGTAACGCCCATCCGCTGCGCCGGCCCCAGCGACTAGTGTGTCCCCACGCACGGTGTAGAATACTGCGACCTCGGTGCCCTCAAGCCCTAGTTTTTTCATGTCGTAAATAAGGAATAAGTTGTACAAAAATTCCGGAGCATTGGTAGCGTCCCGCGTTTTAGGAGGATCCGTAATCCCGAACTGGCGGAACAGCTCCAGCTCCTCCTCCGGGAGCGTTACTTCGGAGTCAATCAGCGTATAGTTGGCCCCCACTTGAATGCCCTCTAACGGATCAAAAAAACGGCCCAACTCTTGGCGTACTTCAAACTCAAACCCGCTCAAACTCCCCTCAGGGTAGTTTACCGGCGTAACAAAGGTAAACGCATTCGCCGCCCGTTGAACGTTCTCAATGGGGTTTTGGATTTGCTTTACAAAGTACGACGCGGAAACAAGGGAGCCGGTGTAAGGGGCGTAATCCAAACGCAAATCATAGTTCTGAAGCGAGGCGGTTTGCAACTCTGGATTACCGATGAAAATATCGCCGCCGAGGAATTCTTGCTGAATAATGGGCGTTAACTCTCGGAAGGTTTGCCGTGCAATCGTTTCACTGTAAGAGCCCCGAAGTGTCCATTGCTCGGTAGGAGTGAACTTGAATCCAATGCTGGGGAGTTGGTCCTGCTGATCAAAAAACACATCGGCGTCGCCGGGGTTGAGTTCTACCGGTGCAAGCGCGCCCGGGGGATACCAAAACACCTCGGACTCAGGGGTGTTGACGATTGACAGTTCTGTTTCTTCGTAGCGCATTCCCCCGTTCACGCTAAACCAATTGGTCAGCGGAACATCCACCATCCAGTACCACGCATCAATCCGCTGCTCCCCGCGGTAATCAACATCCACCTCGGTCGCGTTGATTGCGACGTCGCGCTCGTCCCAAACGTTGCTCCAATACTCGTCAAAATCACCTTGAAAGAAAGCTCCACCGTCGCCTGTATTACTGAAGGATTCTTGATCGTAATCGCGGAAGGTTTGATCCTGATAGATACCGAACTTAATGAAGCCCTCCGTATCCGTCCATTGTGTGAAGGGGAAGGTAATATCGCCTTTGTATTGAGTGCTGCGCTCGTTGATTTCCCGGGTGCTTCGGTTCAGGTTTCCAAGGTTGATGTTCTCACCAGGCCTAAGGGGTGTGAAAACGGGATCAAAGAATATAACAGGCCGACCCGGTCGTGACTGAGAATTTCTCCCTGCAAACCACTGAGAACCAAACTGCCGTTTGTCTGGTTCATAGAGGTTCGCCACGCCTTCGCTAACGGACCACTCAATCTTCGGCGGAAGAATTCTGGCGAACCCATCGATTTCCAACTCAGGATCAGGGAGAGTATGTTCGCCCTGAAGTTGCACCGTGCGGGTTTCCCTCTCGCGGTAGCGCAACGTTTCAAGTCTCAAGTAAGGTGCCACCTGAAACTGCCGGTTCCCCTCGGCGTCCGGATCGTTCGGGTCGTAACCGGGAAAGTAATATTCCTTACTGCGTGTATCCTCCGCAAGAACAACGGTATCCTCAGCGTCGTGCGTAAACAAGCCGGTCAGCGTAATCTTGTGGTTTTCCGTTTCAACACCCAAAACCCCAAGCGAGCCCCACTTCACCTCTTGGCTACTTTGGCGAATGTCAAACAAGTTGCCCACAAAACTATCCGTAGATGGGGAGCCTTGGCTGTAAGCCGGAACAAGCGGGCCGTTGGCCTTATCCACAAAGTATTTATCGTCCACCCCGTCTGCGATGTGTTGGCTATCGCGCTCGTAGAAGAAGCTTGCGAACCCGCCAATCTTGACCTCGTTGCCGAGTTCGTATTTTGTGCCGCCGGAAAGGTTAAACTTGTAGTCCTGCGGGGCCTCGGTTTCCCCAACGCCTACAGCGCCAGTCCAAGATTGGCCGGGGGTTTGGCGCGTGGTATCGCGCCCACCATCATCGTACCCAAAAAAATTAAGCCCGCCGTCTTCATACGTCAAAAAATCGTCGCGTCCGCTTGTTCGCGAATTGATGCTGTAACTACCGCTCATTTTCAAATTCGGCTCATCAGGGATTCCCTTAAGCACGATGTTAACCGCACCGCCGGAAGCATCGCCCTGTTGATCTGGCGTAAAGGTTTTACTCACCTGTATACTCTCAATGGCAGAAGAGGGAAACTGATCCAATGCAACAGCACGTTTTTCAGCATCCGCCGTGGGCAAGCGAAGGCCGTTTAGTTGCGAGTTCACGTAACGATCCGGAAGGCCCCGAATCACCGGGAACTTGCCGTCCTCAACCGTTGCCCCTGAGACTAACGTTAGCGCGCTAGCCGCGTCCCCCGCGCCCGCTTTGCTGATCAGCTCCGAGCCCACGGAATCCAGCAGCGAGGAACTATCAAACCGCAACTCCAGCAACCCCAACTCCGAGGCGCCACCAAATTGAATGTCCTGAACAACAAACTCCTCCATCTCCGTGAATTCACCGGAAAGCGACGCGTTTGTTTCAGTCAAGCGGCCCGGCGTAACCAGTACCTGTGAGGTAACTTGGCGGGTGTACCCATCTTTGGAAAAAATCAACGTGTAGGTGCCCGCCTCAAGTTCACCAAAAACGTAATTGCCGTCCTCCGACGTCCGTGTTTCATCGCCCGTCTCCGCAATCGTAATGCTTGCCTCGGGCAACGGAGCCTCAAAATCTGCATCAATAACGAATCCGCGTATAGAGCCGAAATTCTGCGCTGCAATCGGAAGTTGGCAAATAACAAGTGATGTTAAAAGCAGGGTTGTGTTTGCTGTTGAAATTCGTCTCACTTCGCAGGATCCAGCTCATGGTGAATGCGCTGAACCAAGGGAAGTAATTCCTCAGTGCCCTGAAAATCTAATTCTGCAAGTGTGATGCAATTCGCCACAAAATCTGTGGAACGGGGGCGGATATTGGGGTTCTTAATACCATCCTCAAAGGAAAGCTTCAACACGTTCAACGCACGGGCGGGCTTGCCAATCGCCGCATAGGCCTCAGCCATAGGCCGGTAAGCTTGGCCCAGCCACATACTGGCGATATCTTCACGCTGCTCAATCAAGCTATCCCAAGCGGCATCCGCTAATTGTAACGCCGCCTCCGGTTGGCCAATCCTATGGGTTGTCTCTACCAACTTACCAATCAACGGGTATTGATTATGCACCTCCCAGCCCTCTTGAAACAGATACGCTTTGGCAACTTCAACGGACTTCATCGCTGAATCCGCATCCCCTTCAGCAGCTTTTGTCTCCGCAAGCTTAAGTGTAAACTTGATGTATAAGTTCGCCGGGAACTTGCTGATCACACGGTCGATTTTCTCTTCAAGCGCCGTGCGGCGTTCCGCATCGGCGTAGAATTTACGGTGCAAAATTAAATAAGATTCAACAACGTTTTGGTGCACATCAAAATTACCCGTAAATACCAAGCCATCCAACACCGCAACTTGCGAATCAAAATCCTCATCCGTTGCAAGCTCTGCTTGGGTTTGATTTACAACGCCCTCCAAATGCGAATCCACGGAGAGCTCAAGACCTTCTGATGCTCGGGAATTACCGATGATCACCGATGCTTGGGCACATTTTGTTTGAATCGTCTCACTGCGCCAATCTTCCGTTAGGGTGGAAATTTCCTGAGCCAGCTCAATGAGTTTTTCCGCATTATCAACATCGCCCGCTTTCGCTCGGTGAAGGGCCAATTCCGCAAAAACACTTCCCCGGCGCCAATCCATAATTTGGGTGCTCAACTCATAAGCCCGCGAAGGTTGGCCGTTGTTGATCATGGCAATCAGAACATCTTCTTGAAGCCGAGAGCGTGTCTTAATCTGCGTATCAATCGGCATGAACGACGCACCTTCAAAACCAAGCTCCAAAGCAACGGAAACTGTTTGTGAGGTGGGTGCATCCTGCGTGGAAAACTCAAGCGGAGTAAATTCTAACGCCTCAAGGGGATTCACCACAGCCGGATTTACTGCCCGTTGCGAATGAAAATCTTGTGGGCCACCATTCGCTGACGCCGTGGGAAGCGACTGCGAGCAAAGCGGTGCCGTACATAGGATACTAAAGGCAAATAGTACTGACAGATTTTTCATGGAAGATCCCGAAAAGCAGAAAGAATGAAAATTTATTATAAATACGTAGCAGAAAAATTATCTTACGATAACAAACAATAGCTTATCCCTATACTGACAAAAATTGATCTGATGGCTTGTTGGATATTCCAGCCACCAGATCAATTCAGCATTCGTCATTTCACTTACATTCAGGGTATTTGTTGAACGTGAATTAGTTCATCAAAGCCCAGTCAGATACGCTAGAACCAGGAGTAGATGCAACAAAACCGAAGGCGTTTGAAGCAGCCCAGCCGTTCAACCAGTTTTCAGACTGAACGGGGCTGAAAGCACCACGGTAGCTAACTGGTGTATAGAAGGGATCCGTAGGGAACGCTGCAGGGTTAGCTGCAGAAGTAGCAGCAGCGCCAACGGGGCGTGGATCAAGGAATATAACGCGTTGTTGAAGGAAAGTGCCACCAACAGTAACAGCAGCTGCACGTGTAAGAGCGGTGAAAGGTGAAGATGTTTCAACAACGTTACCTTTAGCAGGGTTGCTGCCGCCAGCGATTGTTACACCAACTTGGTCAGCGCGGCTGTAGCTACCGATGTCGAAGAATACGCAGTCAGTGATTTCAGTCAAGAAGCCTTGGCCAATTGCTGAATCGCCTGCAGATTGTGCCGTGTAAAGAGAAGCAGGTGAACCTGTTCCTGTGCCAGCATTTACGTTGTAAGCGTTGGCATCGTTGTAAGCTGTGTTCCAAACGTGTGGGTTTGTAGGTGTAGCAGTATCAAAGAAAGGAAGTGTACCGTTGTGGCCGTAACCAGTTACTGTCCCTTCACCGTCAGATGCGTTATCAGCACCACTTACAAGACGGTCACCAACTTCAGCGAAGATTGATTGGCGAATTTGAACGCGAGCGCCGTCACGCCAGTCAGTTGCGTGGTCGCCTGAGTTTGGCTCACCGATAACAGTAAGGTTGTAAAGAGTAGCAGATGTAACTGGCTGTGCGTCAGCAGCTTCAGCGCCGTCGATTTCAAGAAGGTTGTCGCCAACGCCGCCACCTTGGCTGTTGATATCAAGGCTGTAGCCTTGAACGATCAAGCCAAACTGTGCTTTGCCACGCCACCCTTGGTCAACGTCCAGTGAGTCGTCGCCGATGTTCCAGATGGAGAAGTTTTTGATGTTTACAGTGCCGCCCCAGATTTCAATACCGTCGTCAACGTTGTTCATGATTTCAACGTGATTGATGTCCGTGCCGCGGCCGATGCCACCTAAAGAAAGACCGTTCAACTCGTTACCCAAACCAACAACGCGGCCACCGTAGCGAAGTGAAACGTAGCTCAGTGTTCCAGAATCATCGTTATCATCTGTGCCACCGTAAAGAACGCGCGTATCGCCAGCGAAAGCTTCTGTCAAGCCTTCCATTGGGGCAATGTTGTTGCCAGGAACTGCACTATTGCCACTGATCGGAGGGTTTTTGCCAAAGTTTGAAATGTAGGCGTTGCCCATGATGGTGATGTTGCCCCACTCGTTAGCAGCAACACGCCATGTGCCGGTGCGAGGGTTTCGGCCTGTGGATGTGCCAGACTGAACGTCCCATGTATCAACATCGTTTGTAGAGGTGAAGATGATTGGGTTAGCCGCTGTACCAGCGGCGTTGATGCTAGAACCGCGAACGATAGCCAGTGCGCCTGCGCCAACCATGGTTGGTGTTGAGGCCACGATTGTGCCGGGCTCAATAGTGAGTGTTGCACCATTTGTTACATAAACTTGTTGTGTAAGGTTGTAGACGTTGTCAGCCGTCCAAGTTGTGTCTGTTGTGATGTCAGCGCTAACGTTGATGTTAGCAGCTGAGACTGTCCCTGCAATGGCCAATGCAATTGCAGATGTTACGAGCGAAGAAATACGTGTTTTCACGGTGATTTTCCCTTCAAGTGAAAATAGTTTGGATCGGTTTTTGTAGAGACGATTCCGAGGAGAGTAAACGCGATTCAACCCCCAAATGGGCAAGAGTGTTTCGCATCTCAAGAGTTGAAATAACAACAATCTCTTCATGCGCTAACTAACCCTTAACATTTATACCAGCCCTGAACAATCACCCCGCCGATAACAACTCATTTAACAACGAACCCATTGAAAAACACCGCCATAAAGAATTTAAAAGTTCACCTCATGGGATCAATCCCCAAATCCACCGAGAGCACCCTAATAGACTGAATTCCCTAGATTTATGGACATTCCAAATAACCAAAAATAATGATTATCCACAAAACCAAAACAATCACCTTACCCCACCCCGCGTCCCTGTGACTTCGCGCCCTTGCGTTTAAGTCTCGCCTACTATTTCACCCGTTGCGTTGCATTGTGCTGCGGATTTGCAAGCCCACCCAAAGGGCACCACCCATGATTAACCAAAAAACGATTGGCGAATCAATCGGCTCTAAACCCATGCGCATGTTCGCCCCAAGCACACTGGCAACCGCCGTGATAGGGAAGAACGTTGCCGCCAGTAAATTCAACTGGTGAGCCGCCTGTGTTTGGGCTTTGCTTTGTTCAGCCTCCTCCTCTGCCCGGCGAGCCACTTCATATTCAAGGCCGTGGGTTGCTTCTTCGTGCAGCAATTCCGCTGTGCGGCGAATCTCGTAGGCATGATCGCGTTGCACGATAAGGGCTTTTTCGTCTTTAATGGTTTCACGGGCCTCTTGCAGGGTTTCGTGCAAATTGCGCGCGGCCCGCTGGATAGGAGTAAGTGCGCCCAACACATCAAAATACTCTCGCGCGGTGGTTGCCGCGTTTACCGTTTCATCTAGCTGTTGTAACACTTCATCATAATCCATCAAAAAACGATGAAGAGCAGAAATGCCGGAGCCTGCACTCCCCTTCCACTCGTTTTGAGGCGTACGGTAGAAGAGAATGGGCACACGATCATTTTTGTCTTTCTCGGGGACTTTATGCAGAATCAGCAGCAAGTGCCCATCATGATACATCATGCGTTGGCGACCCGCAGTGTCGCCTAAGCGGTTGCTGATTTCCTTAGGCAAAAGCCAGTTGGTGGGGATAACAAGGCGTGTACTCATGAGTAAGGGAAGCTCCTTTTGTGGGGTTGTGCGAAATCATTCCAAAGAAACACCCATGGTTTATATTGCGCGGAAAAAGACACAAGCACCATTTGTAATCTTGCTTGTCAATCTACGCGACAAGAGGTGGATTTATTCAACGCAGATATTTTACCCCAAGTTGGTACACAATGACAAATCAAGACTGGAATGCCGAACTCTATCAATCGGCTCACGACTACGTATGGAAGCGCGGCGACGGCGTGCTGGAGCTACTTCAGCCTAAGGCCGGCGAACGAGTATTGGATGTTGGGTGCGGCACGGGGCAGCTAACGGCCCAGTTGGCGGCCATGGGGGTTGACGTATTGGGCGTGGATTCATCCGCGGCGATGATTAAGGCAGCACGGGTGAATTATCCTGACTTGGCCTTTGAAGTAGAAGATGCCGCAACAATGGAGTACCGTGGGGAGTTTAGCGCCGTGTTCAGCAATGCAGCCTTGCACTGGGTTACCAACCCCGGTGGCGCCATTCGGGGCATGCGCTCGGCCTTGCAGCCCGGTGGGCGGTTAGTGTTGGAAATGGGGGGCCAAGGCAATATTCACGTCATCCTTAGCAGCATTCAAGAGGTGTTTAAGTTTCTTGATGTAGCGGCTCCCTCCCCGTGGAAGAGCTTTTATTTTCCCTCCGTCTCGGAATACACTACCCTGTTAGAGCGCATGGGGTTTCAGGTTCGCTCGGCAGAGCTGTTTGATAGGCCAACGGCCTTAGAGGGGGGCACGCAGGGCTTGCGCAACTGGGTACAGCAATTTCAACCCCACAATCTTGAACTGCTACGCCCAGATCAGCAGGAGGTGTTCTTTAGGCTGGTTGAGGAAAAATGCCGAAAACGATTGTTCGCCGAAGGCATTTGGCATGCAGACTATCGGCGACTGCGAATTGTTGCCTTTGCGGTTTAAGGTCAATTATAGAACACGTGGTTTTTGTGTTGTTTGTGCATGGTTTTGTATAAATAAAGAATCGTTGAATGGGAACAATTCGCCTCACACGTTATTTGTTACTTTGCGCGATAAAATGAGCACCCGGTTATAGTGGGGAAATTTAAAAATTGGAATCGCTCTGCCAGCGGAAACGTGTTGGCACATCAGTTCCTAAATGATTGCATTTTACACTTAGAATTTGCCAATTCTCACCGGCAAGAAAATTTGCCCCGCAATGCTGTTGTTTGAATGAACCACCCCGCTAAACATTCCCCTACGTTTTGGAAATCTCATTTCCCCTCCTTGTTGTTGGTAATGGCAGATTCCCTAGGGTTTGCCGCTTGCTGGATATTTGCCTACAAATTCAGGGCCGAACTGGATTGGCTTTTTGGCCCCCTAAACGCCCAGGAGCCCTATTGGCGCATTCTTCCGGTTATGGTGATTATTGGCATTGCCAACTGCGCACTTTTTGGCCTGTACCGCACACGGCGCCGCCTTTCATCCTTAGCAAGTTGGGGGGCCTTGCTGAAAGTGGGTTACCATTACGGCCTTTACATGATGGTGGTTGGGTACTTTGTGCGGGAGTTTGAACTTGGCCGTCTTGTGCTGCTGTTCGCCACCGTTTTCTCCTTCGTTTACCTTGTGGTAAGCAGGCAGTTGTTTCGCTCCGTTAAGGCTAAAGCCTTTAAAGCTGGTACCGGTTTGGTGCGCTCGGCCATTGTGGGCACCGGCTCTTTGGCGCGGCAGGTGCACGAAAATCTTTCCCACCACCCTGAAATCGGCTTCAAATTCCTAGGCTTTATTGAACACCCGGAGGAAGAACGGGAACCGGGAACGGCGCCCATTGATGCCCCCATTTTAGGCAACGCTAACGCCATGAATGAACTGGTGCGCGAACACGGCATTGAAGAGCTTTTTGTTGCCGTTCCCCATTTAAATTCCCGCGAGCAATTAAACCTTATAAACTTAGGCCGCAACCCCGGGTTACGCGTGCAAATGGTGAGCGATTTGTTCGGCGTAATTGCCTCCCGCGCTAAGGTAGACGAAATCAATGCCTTCCCCGTTATTACGCTGCGAGACGGCCATTTGCCCCGCCCTCAGGCCGCCGTAAAAAGGGGGCTGGATATACTTGTTAGCGGCCTAGGGTGCATTGCTTGGCTGGTGCTTTTTCACTGGTGGATTGCCCTGTGGATTCGCCGCGATTCACCGGGCCCCGTGTTCTTTACACAAGAACGGATTGGTCGCGATGGAAAGCCCTTCACGATCTACAAATACCGAACCATGACCACCACCGCAAAACAATACGATGTTGCCCCAAACAACCCCGAAGATCCCCGCATTACCCAAGCCGGCATTTGGCTGCGAAAAACCAGTTTGGACGAGCTTCCCCAACTCTGGAATGTGCTGCGCGGGGAAATGAGTATGGTAGGCCCAAGGCCCGAAATGCGGTTTATTGTAGATGAATACGAGGAATGGGAAAAACGCCGCCTGGACGTAAAGCCCGGCATCACCGGCCTGTGGCAGGTAATCGGCCGAAAAAATCTTCCCCTACACCTGAACATGCAATACGATTTCTACTACATCTCCAACCAATCCGTATTGTTGGACTTAGAAATACTCATCCGCACCGTTCCTGCCGTGCTAAAGGGTAAAGGAGCCTTCTAAAGACGACAATTTACCCTTTCAACAAACAGGCAAATTCAGCCGCCTGCAACCGCAGTCCTCTCTTCGCCCCCGTGTTCTTCACACCCAGTGAATCAACGCATTCTGGCGGGCAAATCACTCCAGTTAGCAAAACCATTTTTCAATATATCGCCAGAGCTTACCGCGCCATTCGTGGGGTCGTACTGGGCAAGAATTACATAATCAGGGAAATCTGGGAGTGAAACCATCCAGTCTAAGTAATTCAGATCATAATCCAAATCCGGCCCGGTGGACCACAACAAGTAGGATTGATCACCGTTTGAGTAGTCTTTTGTCACATACAACACGGGTGTATTGGTGGGCCAATAGCGATCGCCCGTTAACGAGGGCACATACGCCAAAGGTGTTGAAAGGGTAAACGGCGCGAGGGAATTGCCGCCAGAAAGCCTCATAAAGGTGGGGTGAAAACCGGAAGGGGAATTCGGATCTGAGGCAATCCGCTCGCCGTAGATCATGCGATCAGGCTCAAACGTGTACGCCGGAAGCCGCATATTATCAATAGCATAGGGCTCCAGCGCAACAACATAAACGTTCAAAAACGCCAGTTGCTCAGCGTACAAATTATGACCTACCCGGGCTGCATTCGTTGCGGTATCAACAACGGGATTTGCATCGGTTTCATTCGTCACGGTCACGGTGGTAATCGGATTCGCATTGGTGGGTTGTAACTGAGTATATTGGGCAAGGGAAAGCCCCGCAACGCCTACAAGGCCGATGCCGAGGATAAGGAAGTTTTTTTTCATGGTAACAACTAATAATCAAAGATGGTATTACATGTTTTATAACATGACAGCGTTCTGTTCTTTTACAATCGAAATCTAGGGTGTAAACTTTCTTACTCCTCAAAAAGGTTGGCACCGCGCTTGGCATTGTTTCCGATACACAGGCCCACAATATCACCTTTATTAGATCGATCCCACCTATACAATGTTCAATTCCTCACCATTTCATTGCACCCGCGCGAATTTGATTTTTTCCACCACCCTGCTGATAGCCGCTTCTGCGCAAGCCTTTAGCCCCGGCGAGGGGTATTTCTCCAAGCAAAACCCCGATTATATTCGGGTGTTGAGTTACAATTTGGAGAAAAAATTCATTACCGGCACAGTTGAAGAAAATGCCGCGTTAGATAGAATTCTCACTACCATTCAACCCGATGTGATGTGCTTGCAGGAGGTTGTTCCCGGGATTTCAACGGCTGAACTTGCCGCGCGCCTAGAATCCGTTTTGGGGGGAACGTGGGCGGTGAACTTGGGAACCTCCGATGGTTTTAACCGCAACGTTGTGGCCAGTCGCTTCCCGTTTATCAGCCAAGGAAACGATTCAAACCCCGCCTCGGAATTACGGGGCCTTACATGGGCTTATATCGACTTACCGGACGACCAATATACCACCGATTTGTACGCCATTAGCGTGCACTGGAAAGCTAGCGGCGGCGCCAGCAACGATGCACGGCGCCAAATCATGGCCGATGCCGCCGCCAATTGGTTCGCCGATCTCACAACCCCCGGCGGCAGAGCAACCTTGCCACAAAACACCCCAATCATGATTGTTGGGGATTTCAATATCGCCGATTCGTTCTCACAGCAACCCTGGGAAACCCTCCTGAGCGGCAACATTCAAGACAACCAAACCTACGGCCCAGACCGACCCGGCGATTGGGACGGTTCCCAAATAGCCGAGTTTTTAGTTCGCGATGTTTATGATCTGGATTTCCATACTTTCCCCAGCGGAAGCAATAATCCCGGCTCACGGCTAGATAGAATTGCCTACACCGATTCCGTTGCCACGGCGGCACAGGGGTTCATTCTGAATGATCTTTCCATGACAACCCAACAGCGAGCAAACGCAGGCTTACTGTTTGCCGATACCGCTGCCGCAGATCATTTGCCGTTTGCCGTGGATTTTGCCTTAGGGGGCGTGCAGGCTCAAGAGCCGGAGTACGGTGACATCATCTTCACCGAAATCATGGCCAACCCTACCCTTGTTCCCGATGCAGCGGGCGAATGGTTTGAACTGCATAATTGGGGCGAAACAACCTACAATCTTTCCGGCCTCATGGTTTACAGCAATTCTACCAGCGGGGCCGGTTTCACCACAGATTTTTTAGAGAGTAACGGGCCCAACAATCAAATTAACCCCTCAGAATACCTCCTCTACGGTAAGTCCTCAAACCCCCAAGTGAACGGTGGGTTGCCGGCGGCAATTGCCCTTTCAAACACAGGGCTAAATAACCAAGGGGATTCATTAGAGCTTTGGCGAGGTTCCATTAAAATTGATGGCATTCGCTACGGCAACGGCCCCACGGGGGAAGGGCCTGAAAATACCCTGTGGGCAACGGCCAGCACACCGGGTATTTCCCTCGCGCTGCAGGGAGATTTATCCAACGGCAAAACCGCTGAGGTTGCCCTTTCCACGGTGTTTTACAATCCCCAAGACCGCGGAACACCCGGCGCACCGAATACGGTACAACCTGTTCCCGTAGTAGATTTGTTCTACTTCTACTAATCTCATAATTCCTAACGAACAACCAACACATATTCAACGCCCGCAGCAAGCACGCACAGCAAAATGGCAACAATCCAAAAAAACAACCGAACTTGGTTATTTGTAAAGGCTGTATCCTTGTACTGCGTATCAGATTCCTTCGCCACCGAGTAAAAAACCGCGATCATTCCGCCAAGCAATACAATGGAAAGTACGAATAAAATAATCCAACCCATAATCAGAAGTCCTATAAATTAAAGTAATCATCCTATTTGTTTCAGCATAAACTGAACCTTCTAGTGAATAAACTGCCGACGCAACCTTTGGGGGTTATTTTCCTTTAGTTATGCTTGCCCAAGATTGTGCGATACAGTTCAATCATCCGTGAATTCGATATAATCAGGTTCAAGGAGCACAACGACAATGGGTCTTTACGCTCACTCCACACATATTTTTTTGCCCGATCAAGATACCGGCCGCCTTGTAGCAACAGCGTTGCTGAAAAGCCCCCTTTCCCTAGTCATCAGCAAGCCCTACGGCAAATGGATTAACGCCTACCTTCCCATGGGTGTTACCTATAAGGATGTAAAAGAATTCCCCTCAGCCGCCTGTTTTGAGCTAAACTGTTTTGATAGCGAAGGCCTTGAGATTAAGCTGTTCAAGAACGACCGCTTGGCCTTTCACTTTGAAAGCGGCGTAAGCGATGCTGCAGAACAAGAAGATCAGGTGCTTGAAATTGCCGAACAATTATGGCAGCGAGAAAACCCCGATCTTGTGACTCAAGCGCGAGAAGCACAAAAAAAACAAGCCTCCAACATCGGTTCCTCCGCAGAAGAAGACGCCATAGAAGGGGTTGAACTTACAGCACTGAAAGATTTTTGGTCCCTCAGCGAAGAAGAACAAAAACCCTTCATGGACAGAGCCCGCCAATCCAGCGAGTTCAAAGCCTTTGAAGAAAAAGTAACCGCAACCGATCAGCTCCCAGATTTTGAACCACTCCTAGAATTCCTGACAACCGAATATTCCCCTCAAGACCTTGAACGGTTTCTCTCCCTATGCCTACAACGCGGCTCAACCCCGGAAGAGGAAGCCAGCAAAGCCTTTGCCGCTAAAATGCTCAACGGCAAAGAACACAGCACCCTGGCGGAAGACTACCTAAGCGCCTTTGCAAAGCTCTTTGGCCTGAAAGGCTGCCTTTGGACGGTAGAAACACTCCTTGAACAAAAAGCAGATAAAATTGACCGAAGAATTATTCCCATTGATGCCTTGGAAGCCTAAAGCAACAACCACCACCCGCACGCCATTAGGCGCACGCAACTTACAAACAAAGTGAGGACCCTTAGATGACATCAAAAGTAGAAGCACGCATCCTAGAACTTGACTACACCCTTCCAGAAATCGCCGCCCCCTTGGCTGCCTACATTCCCGCCATACAAGTCGGCAACATCATCACTACCAGCGGTCAACTCCCCACCGTAAACGGAAAAATCGCCGTCAGCGGATTCGTTGGCGAAGGCGGAACCCCAACAGACGAAGCTGCCGTAGGCGCTCGAATCTGCACCCTAAACGCCCTAGCAGCAATTAAACAAGTATGCGGCGATTTAGACCAAATTAAACGCATTATCCGCGTTGTTTGCTACGTGCAATCACTCCCCAGCTTTAAAGCGCAGCCCCAAGTAGCTAACGGCGCCAGCCTGTTCCTGCAATCCGTATTTGGCGAAGAAAACGGCAAACACATCCGCAGCGCCCTAGGCGTCGCCGCCCTCCCCCTAGATGCTGCCGTAGAAGTAGAGCTCACCGTAGAACTAAAATAACCCCAATGCACCCCCGGGAGCGCTGAACCCCGGGAGCGCCGAGGCTGGAGCTCGGCACACCAAAACACCACCCCCAATACATAATCAAAGCCCCAATAAACCCCGCCCCTCAATAAGATCTTTCCCCTGAGTTATTGCAAACTCCTCCTTGCAATATCAGCAATAGCCCCCACCCTTTCGCCAACGGAACGAAAGAATCTTAAAGTTTGTCTTTCCTTTTGTACGATCCTTGCGCAATGTAACATCAACAGATCTCGTTAACAATGGGTCACTTCCTACGGGGGGAAGCACTTATGGCTGAATTCGATCGTAAACTTGCTGCAATCCGCCTAAGGTTGATGCTATTCTTATTTGTTCGCACGCTTGCCTTAGGGCTATTGATTTGCGCTTGCCTGTTAGTGCTGGCGTTGTTGGTGTTACGGCTTTTTGTGCTGCCGGTTCCGTTTTGGGCGCTTGCCCTTGGGGCCGTTGCTGTAACGGTTTTTACTGCGGTCATCTACACCGCGCTGAAGCGGCAAACGCTGTTTGATGCAGCCTTGGCCGCCGATGAGCAACTGGGCCTGCGAGAGCGCATTTCCAGTGTGTATTTTTTGCGCGGTCAGCAGGATTCCACCGGCGCTATTGCTGCCCTTACGGCAGATGCTCAGCAGTTTATCCGCTCTATACAACCCTCCCGGGATTTTAAGTTCACAGCGCCCAAGCCCCTGATTCACTTAGTTTGGCCAGTGTTGGCCTTGGTTTTAATGTATGCGTTGATGCCCCAGTATGATTTACTAGCGAACGATGCCGATGAAATAACGACTGAGGAACAACTCATCGCTGGGCCCGCCAAGGAGCAGTTGCGCAAGCAGGAAGCACAGAAAATTAAGCGCCTGGCAGATGAGGTGAAGAAGAGTGATGAGGAACTGGGAACGGAAGAAAATGCCACGTTTGCCCGGGATTTGGAACGCCTGAGCGATGATTTAGCCTTGGGCACGAAGACGGAAAAATCCGCAGTGGCAGAGCTTTCTCGCCTTGAGGAAGACGTAAAAAGCAAGCGTTCAGCACTTGACCGCAAGGCCGAGCCGTTTCGCCAAATTTCCGGCCTTCGCCGTGCAGAACAAACCCGCGAGCTTCAGCAGTCCATGAAGGAACAGGATTTTGATGAAGCCGCCAATGCGCTTGAGCAATTGGCGAATAATGAGCTGGCCAATAAAAATGCCGACGAATTGCAGCAGCTTGCCGATGAAATGCAGGCCCTTGCACAGGAGCTAAACGCCGATCCGCAAAGCTCCCAAGCCCTGCAGCAAGCAGCCCAAGCGCTTCAACAAGCGGCCCAAGCCAAGCGCGAGCAAGAGAACGCCGCCGCGCAAAACCCAAATCAACAGCCAGCACAGCCCCAAAACCAGCAGCAACAACAAGCAGGCAGCCAGCAAAACCAACAACCCCAAAACGCCGAAAACCAACAAGGCCAGCAAGGTCAGCAAGAAGGCCAGCAGCAAGGTCAACAACAGGGCCAACAAGGGGGGCAGCAATCTAGTCAGCAAGGTCAACAGCAGTCAGGCCAACAGCAGCAGCAGTCCTTACAAAATGCACAACAAGCCCTTCAAAATGCCGCGCAACAAATGCAGCAGCAGCAAGACTTAATGAATCAAATTCAGCAGTTGGATCAACTTTCCCAGCAGCTTGCCCAGCAACAACAATCACTGCTGAATCAGCAGCAGCAG
>DAIOTT010000023.1:0-27280 GCA_036751885.1 Candidatus Sumerlaeota bacterium | reverse complement strand
TTTACCATCAAAGAATGGCGCACCGAAGAGGTTGCCCTCATTAAATATAAGTTTCCGCAGTCAGAAACAAAAGAACGATTGGCCAACCTACGGGTTCGAGTTGTTCGGGGCGATATTTTAGACAATCCGCTCAGCAAATCCATGCGGGAAAACAGAGAGAAACTTGAGCAAATTCAACGGGATCTTACCGGCGGTACAGATGCTACCATAATTTCTGGCGGTGATTCTGATTTTGATATTTCAACGTTGGAAATTGTTATCCCCGACGATACAAAGCAAGTTCCCTTTGAAATGGAAAACCGTGTGGTTGCGAAATCAGAAAAAGACCGACTTTTGGTGGATGCAATAACAGAAGCGCATCAATCAGCGCTTGAAGTTCAAGAACTTATGTTGAAATTTGTCAATGATATAAACAACGATGGTTTTCAAGAATCAATGCTCAAAGGCAATGGTTTATTACTTCGCGATGAAATACGCACCAAGCGTAATCAATTCAGCGGGTTAATGAGCCGGGTTCATTTTCAACAAACCAGAAACACCCAAAGTGAAGTGGATTTTAGCAAAGCAATGGAGGAGCTCACCTCCTACACAACTACGCTGATTGAATTTGCGACACTCGTTGACACACAGATTCCGATCGACAAATATAAACTTCAAAATGATACTTTGACTTCCTTTTAGGATGATTCATTGTGAAAACTGGTTAGGGAGCCTTTCCATGAAGCAACAACTCAACTACCTTGCATACTTTTCAATACTTGCTGCAACCTTGGCACTACCCCTATTGACGCATGCGCAGGGTTTTGCAGGGGGATTTGCTGCGGATCCCGGAGCGTTGAATACGCTGAATAGTGGGGGAGGCGGAATTAATTCCGGCTTCGCCATGGATAGAGCCAACGCTGCTGCGGGTGGTTTCCCCGGCGGAAACCCAAACTCCTTTGATACCTTTGGCGGCCAACCAGGTGGATTTAACAACGCTGGTTTTGGTGCTCCCGCTGATCCTGCCTTTGGCGGCGGTTTCCCAGGAGGAGGCCCAGCTTTCGGCCCACCCGGCGGCGGGCCAGCCTTTGCCCCTCAACCAGGGGGGTTTGGTGGTTTTGGTGCGGCACCCGTTTCTGCCCAACCCATTCAACCTCAAATTAGATCGCTTACAGCAATTTACGGCGACCGCGTGATTTGCCCTGTTACGGGCCAAATGCTTGAGGATGCCGTTGAAGCCCCCGTTTTAGACACATTTATCAATGAATACTCTGACGACGGCAAAACACTGTTAGACCACCGGGCTGATGATGGCACGTACACCAACGCGCGGATTGTTCGGGACTTCATGAGCCCCGAGGCGATGTTGGTAAAAACCCGCGCTCTGCGTAATCTTGAAATACTTGAAGAATACAAACCCTACGAGTTTGCAAGTGTTCTTGTCGCATCATCAGACCCGATTTCCTCCTTACCGAATATTCAAGAATTGGAAGAGCTTCGGGATGGTAAGCTCGAAGACTGGGCTCAAGAATTTCTGGAACGCTTCAAGATTGATCCCACGCAAGCGACTGTTGAAAATAGCATCTTCTACCAATCGTTCTTGCCAGATCCTCCGCGTACACCACGGGTACAGATTCCTCCATCGTTTGTCCCGCCCCGTGTGGCGATTCAAAATCAGAAGCGCGAACAAATTGTGAACCAGGCTACTGGCCAAGCGGGCCAAGGTGGTGGTGGATTGGGAAACTTGATTGGTACAAACAATATTCCCCAAAACCCCGGTGCAAGCAGCAAATACTTCTAATCTACTCATAGGCAAAGTAATTTCTTCATGAAACCTGCTCTCGTAAATGAAAGTCTTGGTCTTGTTCAAAGCGCTCTTGAGCAATGGCTTAGCTTTAAAAAGTACCTTGTTTTAGCAACTTCAAACGAGGAAATCGTTCAAGAATATGAAAGTGATTTTCTTGAGAATAAGAGTAATTTAGCCCGTGCAACCCGCGCATTGGGCGAAAAAATGAAGGAAGTTGGCCGGCTGGACATCGGCGAGAAACTCCTCAAAGAGCTTCTTAATAAGTGTGTATCTATTACAAACATCAGCCATTTACCCCCCGCAGATAAACGCCAGCTTCTGAAAGATTGGCATACTGTATTCATTAAACTTTCCCGAGCAATTGGGGCGTTGAAGATGCTTTCAGAAGGTTATGTGCCCGAAGAAGCCACCAAAAAGAAGAAAAAAAAGAAAGCAGGTATGGCAGCCTACGCGGTGCCAGCTATTGTTGTGGTTGTGATTGCTGGGGGAATTTGGTTTGCCTCCTTTATGGGACTTTTTTAGTTTGTCTAAAAAACAGGGGAAAACCCCAAAAAGGCGATTTCTTAGTTGCGCCAGTAATCATAACATTCAACCAATAGAATACCTTATTTAAAGTTCGCAGGCTTTCTGCACACCAAAACTGACCAAACTGGATTTATTTCCGGAGGCTGGAATTTATGCGTTTTGCAAAACATTTACTAAGAACAACGGTGATTATCTCGATTTCGGCGTCCTTCCTCGCCTGTCAGGACAGCCGCGCTCGTATTGCGATTTCCAAGGCTCAAGATATGCAAAATCAAATTGCTGATCTTGACGGGCCGGACCACGCAGAGCAGCAAATCAATCAGCTTCAAACGCTCATTAGCGATGCGAACAGTCGCTTAGATGCCGGAGAAACCAGTAGTGGTTTTGAACTCGCCAATCAAGCCCGTGATTTAGCCGAAACAACGCTCGCGCAAGTTGAACAAGCCGAGGCTCAAGACTCCTGGGACGACGCGCTGAACATGATTGATATTGGTGATATTAACAACCTGCGTTCTCGCGACCCAAATATTTACACGAACATCGAAAACTTGCTGAAAGAGGGCGAGGAATACCGCCGTGACAGCAAGTACCGCGAGATTATTCGCGTAAGCCGTTTGATTATTCAGAACGTAACAACGGGTATTTCCCCGGTGAAGAACGAAGCAGAGCGGGCTCGTTTTGATGCTCAACAGAAACTTCGTGAACTCAAGCAGCAACAAGCGCAGAAGTATGATCCTGTTTCCATCGTAAACGTTCAGGATACAATCAACAGCGGCGAAAGCAGGTTTGACGAGCGCAGTGATTACATTGCTGCTACAACGGCTTTTGAAGAAGCGTTCAATTTAGCCGAACAAGGTTTGAACAACGTGAAGCGCGCCAAAGGTGAAGAGCAAATCAAGATGATTGAAGATCTTGTTGCAATTGCCAACGAAGAGGGCGCTGAAGAGTTTATGCTGGATGAGTACACTCAACTGACGGATGACTTCCGTAAGATGATTGTAGACTTCAACGAGGGGCGTTTTGGGCGCGTGAACAACGCCGCTGAACAGCTTTTACCAAGGGCAGATTTGCTCAAGGTGGATACAAAGCGCGCCGCTGCGGACAACCGTATTGTTCTAATGCGTAATGCAATCGATGATTTGGTAGAGGCGGGTGTTGAGCAATACCTTACAGGCCGCACGCAACCGCTGGAAAATGTGCTCTCTGAAGTGCGTGATATTCGCCTTGGAAACACAGAAGCTGATTTTGATTCAATCAAGGAAATGTACCGCGATTTCAATACCGAAGAAGAACGTATTATTGCGGCGTTTCAAAACCTAACGAGAGATGAAATTGACAAAGCTGTTCAAAGTATCTCCAAAACCGATGGCGTTTTCTCTACGGCAAAGGGGATTTTGGATGCTGATACAGACGTTGTTCCTGAGGACATGAAACCGTTCGTAGAACGGCGTAAGGCCCTTCGCTCTCAGTTGCAGTCAGACATTGAGCAAACTCAAACGCAAATCGGCGTTGCGCAGCAGCGGCTGAACGAAAGTAAATTCAGCAGTGCCATTGAAATTGCACGCACACAGCTAAGCCGTTCAGAATCAATCCTTGATAACATTTACGATGTTGTTTCTGGGAATTCAGTGATTGAACTCTCGAACCTTATCAGCCGTTATGAACGTGAAGGGGCCCGCGTTTACGCTCCCTCAGAGCTTGAACGAAGCTTGGAAGATTTAGCCTCAGTGAAGGAAAGTCGCTCGGCGGGTAATTTCATCGAGGCGAGTGAAAAAGCTGCCTCTGCAAGAGCGAACATTGAACTGATGGAGCAACGTATTTCAGGCCGCGCCGTTGAAAGTATTGCCGAAGCGCGTTCTCTTTTTGCGGATGTTGCCGGTGAAAAAACAAAGTTGTACAGCGCGAATTTACTCTTACAAGTAGAAGATCTTTTAGCGCAATCGGAAGTTGAGCTTCAGGAAGAGCGGTTGAAAATTGCTCTGGAGCTAGCCGAACGAGCCAAAACTCTTGCAGAGCAGGCGTTTGTTCAAGCGAACCGTTTGTCAGCCGAGGCCTCAATTACTTCTGCCTCCTCCGCGATTCAAAAAGCGGAGCAAGCCGGCGCCCCTCTTTACGCGGGGAGTTTAATGGAATCATCGCGTCAATTGTTTGGTCAGGCAACACAACTTCAAACGGGTTCAAATTTCATCAAGGCTGAAGAACTTGCTCTTCTTGCACAAGAGCGTGCAACTCAGGCTCTTTATAAGCGGATTAATGATGCTGAATCTGCCATTGCTGATGCAAAAGCCGTTGGCGGGTGGGATCAACGCTCTGACAGCTTGAGCAAGGCTTCTTCCAACCTCCGCGTTAGCCGCCAGATGATTGATCAAGGCTTGTATGATGAATCGGCTCGCCTTGCTAATTCGGCAAGAAACACAGCGGAAGGTGTTGCGCAGTCTTCACGCCAGAATAATTATCATGAGGCGGTAAGGCGCATTCAGGATAATTTGGCTGTTGGAACTGCGCAGGGGATCAACTACTTTCAGTTTGAGGATTCCGTAGAGGTTCGCAAACGCCTCTCAGAAATTCAAAATGAGTGGACGATTGATCGTTATGATTACATCATGGCGGAACTCAACAAGCTTGAGAGAAAACTGCGTGGCACGTTGGATACAACTGATGATATTGTAACAATTGTGGCTCAGCAACAAACCGTTCGCTTGGATAATCTGGTTGAATTAGGCGCTGTGGACTTTGCTACGGGGCTTGTTCAAAATGCACGCAAGAATCTTGAGTATGCTGTTGTTGATTACGAGAATGGCCTTTACAAGTCAGCCCACAGCAATCTTGAGCAGGCTATTACATCAATCAATACCATTGAAAACCGTTACAATTTGGAGACTTACGCAGGCGATGTTGAAGCGTTATTCAAGCGCTACGATGAAGCTCAGATTCGTTTCCGCAATATACTGTCTCTTGATCCTACGGAAATCAAAGCGCTTGCTTTTGGCAGCTACAGCCGCGGAAACAGCTTGGCGATTGCGGGCCAGTCTCGGCCGGCGGATTTCCGTGCTGATGTTGAGCAGCTTTACTCTGAAGCGATTTCCCTTGTACCGCCTTCCTCGATGCTTCCTGTACACCAAGACGTTATTCGTGCCTTGAATGAGGGAAGAATTGCTGCAATTCGCTTTGAGAAGTTCTTGATCTTGAATGAGGCTAGCACCACCGAAGCTGAGAATTTAATTGATACAGCGTACGCAAATATCAATTCATCAAACAAAGTAATTGCTGATTTGCGCCGCGAGTTTTTCTCCAATGAAGTTGAATTCCGTTTGGTAACGTACTCTGATGTTGCCCGTGGGAACTGATTGAATTGATTTTTTGAACTTCAACCTGTTGACCAACTTGAGAGACTGACTATGGATATTAATAAACTCACGAATAATTATGTTTTCTCCGTTGAGTTGCTCATGATTGCCGGGGTCATTTTATTGACCCTCTATATCTTTTTCAAACTGGGGCTGTTCCGTTCCAACAAGTAACTTTTCTTCAGAACACTTTCTATTATTATGGCCAAAACTCTCTACGATAAACTTGCTCGTATTACGGTAATTCGTGAATATTCTGTTCTATGGCAACAGTACTTTGCTTTCTTTACGGAGGATTTTACTGAGCGGCAATTCACTGCCGAAGAAGAGCAGGAATTTTCTACGATTGTAAGTTATCTTGCCCTTAATCAATATAAATTCGCGGAGCTTTCAAAAGGGTATTTCAAGGATGCTGATGGTGTTCTTGAGGTGTTGGCGGATTCTGTAAGCTTGAGTCAGCTTCAAATTATGCCTGAAGCTTCTTTGGATAAATTGCAGATTGATTGGCACACGCACTTCATTTCCATGAACAAAGCAATTGGTAAAATGATTAAAGAACTCAGCCCTAAAGAACTTGAAAAACTTCAAGAAATGCAACAGTCTGAGTAATTACGCGGAACACCTTTAGTTGTGGTTTTTTTGTATCTAATTCCATTAGCTTTTACACCTTAAGCTAATCTAGATTAGTTGCTTCTAAGTATTATAGTTCATTTTTTCAATCATTTCACGGAGTAACAATCAAGTGACTCATTACATTTCGCCTCCTCTTATTATTCCGGGTACTGCATCGATGAAATTGGCGGATAATGTTGCAGCTCACTTGGAGGCTCGTGCCGGAAAACTTGAGGTTCGCCGCTTTGCGGATGGGGAACTATTCGTGAAGATTGCGGACAACGTTCGGGGTCGAGATGTTTTCTTGATTCAATCTACAAACAATCCCGTGAATGAAATGTTGATGGAAATGCTGCTGACGATTGACGCGTTACGGCGGGCGAGTGCTGCACGAATCAACTTGGTGATTCCCTACTTTGGTTATGCCCGGCAGGATCGCAAGGATCAAGGCCGCGTGGCGCTTTCCGCTAAGCTTGTGGCGAACCTGATTACGGTGGCAGGCGCGGATCGTGTTCTTGCCGTGGATTTACATGCTGGGCAGCTTCAGGGCTTTTTTGATATTCCCGTTGATCATTTAGTTGCCGGCCCAATTTTGTTGAATCACATTCGCAGCCGGCTAAGTGATAACGAGATTTGCGTGGTTTCTCCTGACGTCGGAAACGTAAAGTTAGCACGCGATTATGCTCAAAAATTGAATGCCCCGTTGGCGATTATTGATAAGCACAGGCCCAAGGCAAACGTGGCTGAAGTGAAGTCAATCATCGGTTTACAGAACATTATTGGAAAAAAAGTGCTGATTTTCGATGATATGATTGACACCGCGGGCACAATTTGTAATGCCGCTGTGGCCCTGAAATCTGAAGGCGCAGATGAAATCTACGCTCTCGCGACTCATGGGGTCTTGAGTCCCCCTGCTTTGGAACGACTTTCCGAGGCGCCGATCAAAGAAGTGATCATCACCGACACGATTAATCATGAACCGGGGAAACTCATCGATAAGATAACAGTGCTTTCAGTGGGTCAGTTGTTGGCTAAAGCCATCGATCGGATTCACCGAAATAGTTCTGTTTCCGCTATATTTAATGATATTTTCTAAACACGCGAAGGAGTATTCGCCGAAATGACAACAGCAGTTGCAACCGAACAAATCACCATTAATGCCGAAATTCGTGAGAGTCTAGGTAAAGAACCCGCCAAAAAAATGCGTCGCGAGGGGCTTATCCCCGCCGTAATGTATGGCGCTGAATTCGAACCCGTAAGCCTCACCATTTCCCTTCACGAACTGCAAATGGCGATTCAACACTCCGCGGGCAAACGTACGTTGGTAAAGCTAAAGCTGAACAACGGCACGGAAGCGAACGTCTTCTTCAAAGACTTTCAACGCCACCCGGTGAAGGATTTAATCATCCATGCGGATTTCCTTCAAGTCGATATGGACAAAGAAGCCGTTGTACGCGTTCCTGTTCGCAAAGCTGGGGGGCAGCCGAAAGGCGTCAAACAAGGGGGGCTTCTTGAGTCCATCCGCCTTACAGTTTACGTAAAAGCCAAACCTGCCGATGTACCTGAAGTAATTGAGTATGATCTTACAAACCTTGAGCTTGCTCAAAACGTGCACGTATCAGATCTTCCCGCTCTTCCCGGCGTAACGTATGTAGATGATCCTAAGACAACATTGTTCACCATTGCTGTTAAAGGCAAAGTGGCAAAAGAAGCCTATAAGCTTATTCTTGCTGAAAAACGCAAGGCTGCTGCTGATGCTGCTCCCGTTGTTGAAGACGAGGATGCTGCCGAATAACATCGGCACGCGTTTGTGAGGTGCATTAGGTTTCTGATTCACCTGCTTTCTTCAAGTAAATCAATTGTAAAGGGCTGGCATTTTTGCCGGCCTTTTTTTGTGAGTATTTGGAGAAACTGTTGCTACTCTTAGGTGTTGAACCTTTATTTTCTTTTTTGTTTCCAAATCTTCCTAGGTTCTTTTTTTTTGAGGCTTGCATGACTGTTTTAGAATCACCAACCGACCGCTCATCAAAGGCTATTCCCAAAACATCGCCGGTTCACGAGCTTGTGCGCCGTGATTTGGCCTCGGCTTTTTTGGATGATGCGTTGGTTGATGTTGTTTCCCGAGGGCTTTATTCCACCGATGCAAGTGTTTATCAGTTTCAGCCGATTGGTGTTGTAACACCGAAATCCGAGGAAGATGTTTCAGCGGCTTTGAAGATCGCGAATCTGCATAAGGTTCCTGTTCTGCCTCGCGGCGGGGGCACTAGTTTGGCCGGGCAAACCGCTAACCATGCAATTGTACTGGATGTTTCCAAGCACATGAACAAGGTTCTGGAGATCAACGAGTCAGAAAAATGGGTTCGGGTTCAACCAGGTTTGGTTCGTGATGAACTCAACGCAGCCCTTGCGCCTTACGGGCTTGAATTCGCTCCAGAGACCAGCACCAGTAACCGGGCTAATGTAGGGGGAATGATCGGCAATAACTCAAGCGGTACCCGCAGCATTCGCTACGGGCGCACGCTGGAACATTTGCTTGAGGCGCGTGTTATGTTGCCCAACGGCGCTGTGATTGAGTGTAAGCCCAGAACGCGCTCCATGATTGCGGAGTTGATGGAAGGAGATTCAGAGGAAGGGAAAATTTGGCGTGGGCTTACCGCTTTGTTGGAGAAAAACCGGACGCTGATTGAAGAGCGTTTCCCTAAAGTTCTGCGCCGTGTGGGGGGGTATTCTTTAGATGAGTTTCCCGAGGAGGCAAACTCCTGGAACCTTGCAAAGCTTATTTGCGGCAGTGAGGGAACCTTCGGCGTTATGCTGGATTGCAAGCTAAACCTAGTGAAAACACCCCCTGTAATCATGATGCTGGCCATTCATTTTAATCATCTAATTGATGGGTTGAAGCATGTTCCAACGTTGTTGAAGCACAATCCACTTTCCGTGGAGTTGTTCGATGGGGAAATGATTCGCCTTTCGCGGAATAATCCGAGCACGATTCCCCTGTGCGATTTTGTTGTCAACCAGCCAGCGTTGATTTTGACCGTTGAAGTGAGCGGAAACTCGGAGGCAGAAGCCTTGGAGCGCCTTGCGGAAATGGAGGCAACAATTCAAGCATACGGCATTGGGTACGCTTCACCACGGTTTGAAACTAAAGCTGAGTGCGATAAACTTTTAGATCTTCGGAAGAAAGCATTGGGCATTGCCCTAAGTGTTCCGGGGGACACGAAACCGGTTTCTTGGATTGAGGATGCCTGCGTTCCGGTGGAGCACCTTTCAGAGTACACCCGCCGTGTTCTTGAAGCCGCCGCAGATTTGGGGTTGCAGACCGTGATGTACGGGCATGCAAGCGTCGGCGTTCTGCACATTAAGCCGGCGCTGAACTTGAAGTCGCAGCAGCACATTGACGACATGGCAAAGCTTTCCCGCACGGCCATGGAAATCTGCCGGGAGTACGGCGGTTCTTGGAGCGGCGAACACGGTGATGGTGTGGCGCGCGGGGCGCAGAACGACGAGTTCTGGGGCCCGGAAATGATGGCACTGTTCCACTCCGTAAAGGCCTTGTTTGATCCTGCTTACCGCATGAACCCCGGGCGAATTTTAGATTCCCCCGCTGTGAATGAAAACTTACGCTACGGCACGGCTTACCATGCGCCTAAGTTGGAAACCTATTTCAATTACCGCGATTTCGGCGGCTTTGGCACAGCGGTGGAAATGTGTAACGGCGTTGGCGCTTGCCGCAAAACGCTGAACGGCACCATGTGCCCCAGCTATATGGCCACCCGGGACGAGGAGGACTCCACCCGCGGCCGGGCAAATGCCCTGCGCCTAGCCATGAGCGGTCAGTTAGGCGATGAAGGCGTTGGCGGCGACCGAATTCACGAGGTGTTGGACTTATGCCTTCAGTGCAAAGCGTGCAAATCCGAGTGCCCGAGCAACGTTGATATGGCCCGCATGAAGGCCGAGCATTTGGGGCAGTATTACAAAACTCATTCGCCCTCCTTGCGAGACCGTATTTTCTCCGAAGCACCCACCATGGGGAGCATGATGAGCGGGCCGTTGGCTGTGTTTGGAAACGCCGGAATGGCCGTAACACCCATACGCCGGTTGATGCTGAGCTTTCTGGGGATTGCACCAGACCGCAAGCTTCCCCCCTTTGCGACGCAAAAGTTCAGCTCCTGGTTTGCCAAAAATGCGGGTAAATCCCCGGCTCCTCAAATCCGTGGTGAAGTTGCCTTGTTTGCCGATTGCTGGAGCAACTACCACGAGCTTGACCCCGCCAAGTGGGCCCTTCGCGTGTTGGAGGCTTTAGGGTACAAAGTTCACCTCATCAGCGATGCCTGTTGCCAGCGTACCCGCATTTCCAAAGGATTTTTGGATAAAGCCGCCCGCGAGGGGGAAAAAACAATCAACAAGTTACTTCCCTTTGCGGAGAAAAACATCCCCGTGCTGGGCATTGAACCCAGCTGTATTTCCGGCATTACTGACGATTTGCCGGACTTACTGCCCGGCCGCATAGCCCAGAAGGCTAAAGCCGTTGCAGGGGCGTTGCAGCCAATCGAGGAGTTTTTGGCGCAACAAGTGGAATCCGGCGCGCTGGAGCTTCCGGAACTCAAGCAACCCGTCAAGCGCTACCTCGTGCACGGCCATTGCCACCAAAAATCCCTCTTCAGCACGGGCGAAACAAAAAGCCTGCTCAAACACGCCGATTCTAGCCTTGAAGAAGTCGATTCCGGCTGCTGCGGAATGGCTGGCAGCTTCGGCTACGAGGACGAACATTTCGCCATTTCCAAGCAAATCGGCGAGCGCAAACTCTTGCCCGCCGTCCGCAAAGAAAGCGATTCAACCGTGATCATCGCCAACGGCTTCAGCTGCCGCCACCAAGTAAAAGACTTCGCCAACAAAAAAGCCGTCCACTCAATCGAAGCCTTCGGCAAGGCGTTGTTGGGGGATTGATGTTATTTCGAGTTTTTTCAGACGGGATAACAGGATTTTGAGGATAGTTTAATCTTTAAGACTATTTGGATCATCTAGTCATCCTGCCTGAAAGATTCGTTCATTATTCAAATTTCGTTTTGGATTTTGGAATCATCTGCTAGAATGTACCAAAAACCCTAAGCATCAAACTCTGGCGCAAACTTTGCCCGAAAAATCATCTGTTGTTAAATTCATGAGGTTGGCATTTTGTCGGTAAGTGACGTTTTTGATCAAAAAATACAAAGCACCTTGTACGGTCGTTTACAGCCGTTGCTGCGGGCCATGCGGCTTGCGGAAAAGGGGAAGGTTGCTCTTCGGTTGGGGGATGTGTTGGATGTGTTGGGCAAGGAGGGGATTGTTTTGGCGGCGTTGGTGTTGGCTTTGCCGTTTAGTTCGCCGTTGAGTTTGGGGCCGGTGACAACGCCGGCGAGTTTGGTGCTGATGTTTATTGGGTGGAAGATTGCCCGCGGAGTGGATTCCGCCCCAACGCCAGAGCGTTGGCGGGCAGTTGGGTTGCCGAGGGGTTTTGTACGGCTAACGCGCCGGTGGTTGATTCGGCTTTCTAATCGGTGGAAGTGGAACCGCACCATGATTGCCGGGGTTCAAAATCAAGCCTTCACACGCGCTTGCGGCTGGGGAATTTTTGTTGCAGCGTTCTTGTTGGCGGTTCCCATTCCGCTTCTTCCCCTTACCAACACGTTTCCCGCACTGGGTGTTGTGGCGTTTTGCTTAGCGCTTTTGCTGCAAAGCAACCGGTGGTTTTTGTTGGGAGTTGGCTTTTGTGTTGTGGGTTCAATCATTTTTGCGGCTCTTGGTGCTTTAGTTTGGTTCATCGGTGTTGAAGGAATTCTTCAATTAAGGGATTCCATTTGGCCATCCTTGTGAGGATGGCCAGCAATATTCAGCATCGCATCATTCAACCAGTACCACGGGAATTCTTGTAAAATCTACTTTCCCTTTGCCAGCAGCGGATTTTTGAAGGATTGTTCCGATTCTTGCACTAGGTATTAAATCCCACTCGGAGCACTCATTTAAATGACTCAACCCCTTGCCCCCACTCAACTTCCTGATCTGAAGGGCCATTACGGCCCCTACGGTGGTCGTTATGTTCCTGAAACTTTGATGCAAACGCTGATGGACGTTGAGGCGGAGTTTCACGCTGTTATGGCTGATTCAAAGTTTCGCGATGAGCTGAATACTCTTTTGCACGAGTACGCTGGGCGGCCGACACCGCTGACGAGAACTCGGCGTTGGGAAGAGGCGTTGGGCAACCGTTTTCGGATTTACGCCAAGCGCGAAGATTTGCTTCACACCGGCGCCCACAAGTTAAATAACTCCCTGGGGCAAGCACTACTGGCTAAGCGGCTGGGCAAAAAGCGGATCATCGCTGAAACTGGTGCGGGCCAGCATGGTGTTGCTACCGCTACGGCTTGTGCGTTGCTGGGTCTTGAGTGCTTAATTTACATGGGGAAAGAGGATATTGAGCGGCAGAAGCTGAACGTGTTTCGCATGCGGTTAATGGGCGCCAAAATTTGCCCGGTCACCAGCGGCACCGGCACACTGAAAGATGCCACAAACGAGGCCATGCGCGATTGGATTGCCAGTTGCGATGATACGCATTACATCATCGGCTCCTGCGTTGGGCCCCACCCGTTCCCCATGATGGTTCGCGATTTTCAGCGTGTCATTGGCGACGAAGCCAAGGAGCAGTTGCAAGTGGCGGAGGGCCGATTGCCAGATCATGTGGTTGCCTGTGTTGGTGGCGGAAGCAACAGCATGGGGATTTTTCATCCCTTCTACAACGATGAAACCGTTCAATTTTGGGGCGTTGAGGCGGAAGGTGAAGGCATTCACACGGGCCAACATGCAGCGGCGATCAATGGTGGGCATGTAGGTGTTTTCCACGGTTCAAAAAGTTACGTGCTTCAAACAGCGGACGGGCAAATCACACCAGCCCACAGCATTAGTGCTGGTTTAGATTACCCCGGCATTGGGCCTGAGCACAGCTTTTATGCAGATTCCGGCCGATGCAATTACGTCCCGGTTTCCGATAAAGCCGCATTGGATGGTTTACGGAATATTTCCCAACTTGAAGGGTTGATTCCGGCTCTTGAAACTGCCCATGCCTGTGCGTGGATTGAAACTATGGCTCATGAGGGCAAAACGCGTGAAGGCGATATCGTGCTGCTTTGCTTCAGCGGCCGAGGCGATAAATATATGTTCAGTCTTCAACAACACATGACACTTGATGGTTCCGGCGAACCATGAGCCCCATATACAATCTACCGAAAAAACGCCTCGCACCACGGGAGGTGCACATCAATCCACTTCCCATTGAACTTGCAAAACTCTTAAAGCTTCAATCCCTTGTACAAAGTGGGGGAGAAGCAAAAGTAGCAATTACCGAAGGGCTTGTGCGCCTGAATGGTGTAGTAGAAATTCGCAAGGGAAAGAAAATCGTAGCGGGTGATGTGATTGAGTTCTGCGATGAGCGCTTTGTGGTGGTTGACTAAGCTGAAGTCAATAAATTCCCCGGTAATGTTGGGAGTTCTTTTTTTACGGGATAACAGGATACACGGATTAGAGAATCACCCAATTGAAGCTAGTAGTCTCAATAGGGTGATTCTCTAAAATTCTGATCCGCGTTTTCCTAAATGCAATATGCCAAACAAATCAGTAATTTTTGGCTGTTGTGCGGTTTTCCGCAATCTACAAATAAAGTGTGAGATTTTCCGCACACATTCTGCAGTTGATTGAACAGGTTGACGTTTTGGTATTTCTGTTTTTCTGGCGTAGATAATTGATTTTGTTTGATTTGAAATCTATTATTTTACGCTACCAGTACAAGGGAACAAGGGTTGCCATTAGGGATTCAAGAATTTGAATCGAGGTATACTCAAATGGCAGCACCGAGCACACTTAGTCACTACGAAGACGGTCTTCAAGATTACTTGAAAGTTGCTTCTCAGCACGCTGTGTTGACTCGTGAGCAAGAGATCGAGTTGTTTCAGCGTATTGAACAAGGCGAGGAAGCGGCTCGCGAAAAGATGATCGAGTCAAACCTTCGATTTGTCATCAAAATCGCCTACACCTACCGCAACCAAGGGCTTTCAATTTCTGATCTGATTCAAGAAGGCAACATTGGTTTGCTGCATGTGATCAGTAAATTTGATTGGCGAAAAGGTTTCCGTTTTTCTACTTACGCTGCCTTCTACATTCGCCAGGAAATACAATCCGCCCTTCACCGCTCGGGAACGATGATTCGAGTTCCCGTTCGCAAATCTCGGTTGCTCAGTAAAGTAAATGAGTTTGTTCATCGCTACCAAGAGAACTACGGCTTTGAGCCTTGTACGGATGAAATCGCGGTGGAGCTGGGTGTTTCACGCGAAAAAGTTGAAGCCGTGTTAGAACTCCGCCATTCGTTTGCTTCCTTAGATGCTGAATTTGCGCAAGACGGAAACACCCTTTCGGATTTGCTTGAAGATAAGCACGCTCCTTCCCCTGATCTGCAGGTTTCCAAACAACAATCCGAAGCCGCCGTTCACGATGCCATGAGCATTTTGACAGAGCGTGAGCGCGAAGTGATTGAGCTAAGGTTTGGCATGAGCTCCCACGACGAAGAAATGAGCCTTCGCCAAGCAAGCAAGTACGTGGGCCTAAGCCAAGAGGGCGTTCGCCGTGTTGAACAACGAGCCCTTGATAAATTACGCCGCCCCACCATTTGCGAGCCGCTGATGAATCTACTTTCTGCCTAACACCCTTATACAAATCCCACGTGTCATTGTGATAATTAACTCCCCTGTTGAGAAGTAGGGGAGTTTTTTCATTGCAGGGGTTGACGTAAAGGCAGATGAATTGGCGAAACGTTATGCATCTTTATCTTACTGCAGCTTTCCTGAGGTTCTTCCTTGAAACACTTACTCCTGCTTGTTCTATTTTTTTTTCCACTCTTGGTTTCAGCTCAACAGGAGGCGATTCCTGAAGCGCCTCGGGAATTTAGAGGCGTTTGGATTGCAACAGTAGCAAATATCGATTGGCCATCGAAGCCCGGTTTAAGCACCGATGCGCAACAGGCGGAATTGATTCGCTTGTTTGATTTAGCGGCTGAAGCGAATTTAAATGCGGTCATCCTACAGGTTCGCCCCATGTGCGACGCCTTTTACAATTCACCCTTTGAGCCTTGGTCGCATTACCTGACAGGTACAAGCGGTCAAGCGCCCAACCCAGCTTACGATCCGTTAGAGTTTGCCGTAAACGCCGCTCATGATCGCGGGTTGGAAATCCACGCTTGGATTAATCCCTTCCGCGCTGGATTGGTGAACTCAAACTACGCAAAAAATCATGTAACAAACAAAATGCCCCAGATTGTACGCGACTACGGAAAGTACAAATGGTTGGATCCCACGGATCAGCAGGCCCATGATTATTCGTTAAGCGTTATTGCCGACATTGTTTCACGCTATAACATCGATGCCATTCACTTTGATGACTACTTCTACCCCTACCAAGAAAAAGGGCTGGAGTTTGATGACAACCGAAATTGGAACGCCTACAAACAGCGGGGCGGAACGTTATCAAGAAGCGATTGGCGCCGAAGCCGTGTGAATGAATTTGTAATGCGTGCGGCAAAAGAAATTAAACGACTGAAACCAACGGTTCAGTTTGGTATTTCCCCCTTTGGCATTTGGAAGCCAGGCAACCCTGCAGGGATTGTAGGATTGAATGCCTACGCGGAACTGTTTGCAGATTCGCGCAAGTGGTTGCAGGACGGAACGGTGGATTACCTTGCCCCGCAATTGTATTGGGCAATCGATAAAAAAGGGCAGGAATTCCCAAAACTTCTGGAATGGTGGAATTCCCAAAATACCCGCAATCGCCACGTTTGGCCGGGGTTGAACATCAGTAAATTTGTAAACGGAAAAAAAGATAACCTCACGGAAACGGAGATCATCAATCAACTGCGAATCACTCAAAAGTCCTCGTCGACCGGGAGCATTTTATACAGCGCCAAGGTGCTGCGGAACGGGTACGATCAATTTAGCCAAAAACTGGTTTCAAGCGTTTTCCCTTTTCCTGCCTTGCCCCCTGCAAAGCCTTGGATTGATTCCGTTCCCCCAAAAGCACCCTTAGTAGAGCTTACCCCGTTGGATGCTGCAGGGGATCGGCACCTTAGATGGAAGCAACCGGATGCGGAAGTTCCAAGCCGTTTTGTTCTCTACTCAAAACGCTCAGGCAAATGGTACATCAATATTTACGGCTCTACCAAGAATACTCTTAAGCTTCCGAAATCACTGCTCCCTTCGCTGGAGGTAATGGCACTTTCCAGCGTTGATGCCTCGGGCAACGAAAGCCCGAAGCAGTTGATTTCCCTTAGGTAATGTTGTTCTGAATGAGTTACTTGTGGCAAAAAGGTTTCTTTGCTGAATTCCTTTCTCTGGTTACATTGGATTAATTACCCATTCAAATGGCACGCACGATGCCTTGATGTTCGTAACTCCCCTTGGAAGGACTCAGGATTGTGTCAGGTTTCCTCTCTCACGAACTTACCCCGCGCGAGATTGTTGCGCAGCTAGATAAATACATCATAGGTCAAAACCGCGCAAAAAAAATTGTCTCCATTGCCCTTCGCAATCGCGCGCGGCGTCGCCAACTTTCCGCGGAGCTGCGTGAGGAAGTTTCCCCCAAAAATATTCTCATGATTGGCCCTACAGGGGTTGGGAAAACAGAAATTGCCCGGCGCCTTGCAAAGCTCGCCAAAGCGCCTTTTGTTAAAGTTGAGGCCACAAAGTACACGGAAGTGGGTTATGTGGGCCGCGATGTGGAAAGCATGGTTCGGGATTTAGTGGAGAACGCCCTTGTGATGGTACGGGAAGAGAAAATTGAGTACTTCCGAGCGTCAGTGGAAGATTTAGTGGTGAATAAAATCACCGACATTCTGGATTCACCGCCCTCATCTGTGCGGGTTTACCGAACCACCGTTGAAGGCAAACCGGAGGTTGAGTACGAACTACCCGCGCTAACGGTAAAAGATACTGAAGAAAGTCACCCGGCTTACCAATGGTGGCGCCGGCGCGAGGCCATGAAGCGGGGAATTGTAAAGGGGAACTTCAACGACCGTGAACTAGACGTTGAGATTACCGAACGAGCGGAATCGCCGTTCAAAGGAATACCCTTGGGGGGCGGAGATCCAAGCATGGGCGGCGGGATGATGGGCGGCATGGATCAGTTGCAATCCTTGTTCGATAAAATGAGCCCCAAAAAAAAGAAAACCGTTCGCATGCGCGTGGTGGAAGCAAGGAAAGCACTCTTCGATGAGGAAGTTGAAAAGCTGATGGATGAAGACCAGATGAAGCTTGAAGCCTTAGAGCGCTCACAAAACGACGGCATTATTTTCATTGATGAGTTTGATAAAATTTGCAGCGGCAGTGATAGTAACATGCGCGGGCGCGATGTTTCCCGCGAAGGTGTTCAGCGGGATATTCTCCCCATTATTGAGGGAAGCACCGTGATGACGAAGTACGGCATGGTTTCCACCCAACACGTTTTATTTATCGCCGCCGGCGCTTTTCACATGAGTAAGCCGAGCGACTTAATTCCCGAGCTTCAGGGGCGTTTGCCGCTGAGGGTGGAACTTGAAAGCCTTCGTGTTGAAGACTTCCGAAGAATACTCACAGAGCCCGATCATTCGTTAACGAAACAGTACAGCGCCTTGATGAGCACCGAGGGCGTTGAGCTGGATTGGACGGATGACGGTTTGGATGAAATTGCCGTGTATGCCACAAAAGTGAATACGGAAACCGAGAATATAGGAGCGCGCCGGTTGCATACTTTGCTGGAGAAAATCTTGGAAGATGCCAGCTTCGAGGCGCCTGAAATGGGCTTCGGAAAAATTACGATCGATGCACCATTCGTTCGGCAAACACTTGCTGAAATTGTGAAGAATCAAGATTTATCTCGCTATATATTATAAATGAAACCGAGAAAGATAATCAGCATTTCACCTTTCTTACCGAAGACGTAGAATCAGGGTTGTGACAGAAACTAAGTTGTCACAATCTCAGTCTGCTGTTTACCTGTAACGGTAAACTTTGTACCTTTAACGATTGGGTGATTTCATTCCATGCAACCCGTACTCTTTCAGTTTGGAAGTTTTTTCATACCTACCTACGGCTTTTTGATTGCGATTGGAATCATGGTGGGGCTGTGGGTCGCAAGCCACCGGGCTAAGATTCGCGGGCTTCCGGCGGACAAAATTTATGACCTCGTTTTCATTGCCGTTCTAGCGGGTTTTTTGAGCGCTCGGGTATTATATATTCTCCTCAACATGGAGGAGTTTCTGCAAAATCCTATGGGGCTTATTTTGAGTCGTTCAGGGTTTGTGTACCTGGGTGGTTTTTTTGGGGCCGTTGGCGCCATGATTTTGTACATGCGCAAAAACAATTTACCCATTCTTGCCATGAGCGACATTTTAGTGGTAAGCTTATCCATTGCCCACGGGTTTGGGCGCATTGCGTGTCACTTATCAGGTTGTTGTTTTGGGGCTGTATGCACTGTGCCGGGGTTAGGAATTCAATTATCGCCAAAAGTTATCCCAGGAACGGCGGACTTATCCGCAGGGCCTGAATTTTTTTACAATGCTTTTGAGGAGCAAAAACTGAAAGGTTGGATTGATGCAGGCAGTTCCCTGAGCTTGCCTATTTGGCCGGTGCAGTTGATGGAATCTGCGGGATTGTTTTTGCTGGCACTCATTTTATGGTGGTACTCCAGCAGCAAGCCCCGGATTGCTGGGCAAACTCTTTCTTGGTACATCATGCTGTACGCCTTGCTGCGCTTCTCCTTGGAGTTTTTACGGGGCGACGCAGAGCGCGGACTGTACATGGGAATCAGCACCAGCCAGTGGATTTCATTGTTCCTGTTTCCGTTGGGGCTTGGTTTGCTCTTCATGCTGCGCAACAATCCTGTTTCACCGTTCAGTCATCCGTCCCTTCGGCCCTCACACGCGGAGCCTGAGGCATCTTCTAAAGGGAAGCGATTTACCTCAACCCCAAGCCATCAAGCAGAAGAGACAAAAAAGTAACGCAATGCTGTACTATTCTCCAAAAAATTTGAGCCGTGAATACTTGAAGCCTTGCTTGAACATTCTGAACCAAACCAACCTGATTGCCAAGATACGAAATGCAATAACAATTAATTCCACGACCATAATGTAACTCATCAGGCCGTACCCAGTCATTGTTATGCCTCTAGATTGAATGAAAATTGCTGGAAGAATTGCAAATCGAATCAGATAAAGCAACATGATGATTACCACCAAGGCAATCGTCATGATTGCGCCTTCAAACCTTGCATTGCGTTTGTGGTGGGAGATTTGCCCCAGCACAAGCGCGTGTAAATAAAACCCAAATCCCCAACTAATGATGTTTATAATTGCGGCAATGGAGAACAAATATTTGATCCAAGGATTACCCTCCATCAGGTAGAATCTGTAGCCGCTAAGAAAGCCGTAGGGCTTAAAAGCGATCGATTCAAAGGGAAGTAACATGCTATTGGTTTTGGTTAGTTTCTCAAGGTACTCGGGCGTTGTCCAAAAGAAACTTGAGCTTAGTAGTAAGGCAAAAATGATCGGGGCTAGTAATGCGAGGAAAGTGGTAAAAAGAATATAACGATGCATTGCAGCAAAGTAATCACGTTCTTTCAAGGGAGTGGAAAAGCTCTCCTGCAGAAGTGGGCTAAACTCAATGAGGAGTCGTGCTTTGGAGCCCAAGCCTGCAGCAATGAAGGCTAAGAATACCGTGAGCACGTAGAATGAATCGTAGAAGCGGTGAAGGGAATCTGCATCACCATCATACCATTGTATGACGGATAAATAACCCAAATAAAGTAAGATGATTGGGAGTGCTATAACAACAGAACGCCCAATCTTTGGGTATTGATAATATAGGCGAATGGGTTTTGGCGTCAGTAATCTTGACCAAGGATTATTGGGATCTGTTGTTTCTTTCCAACTGAAAGGGAAGAGCCAATTCATTTGGGTGGATTATTCGTAATCGCGTCGCGATGAAGCTTCGTAGCGTTCTTCTTCATCCTCATCATATTGGCTCTCATCGTCTTCTTCGTATGCAGATTCTTCAGCCCGAATTCTCTCGCTGCTCATCCCTTGGGCAAGGGAGGCTTCCAATTTGTCCAACTGTTCAAGAGCCGCTTCCGGATCCACAATAATTTCTCGGGGCTTGGAGCCCAAAAATTCCCCTACAATCTTCATATCTTCAAGCATATCCATCAAACGCCCTGCACGCGCGAAGCCTACTTTGAGTCTGCGCTGCAAGAGTGACACGCTTGCTTTTCGGCTTTCCAAAATCAACCGTGCAGCGGCTCGAACTAAGGCTTCATCAATTTCATCGTCCCCGGCACTTGCGGAACCGCCCTCATGAGGGATGAACATTCCCGCTGTAACTTTACCCATAACTTTGTTGGTGCCGTTCACCATGCGGTCTTGGCTTTCCAAATCACCAAAGTTTTCAACCCCCATCATTTTAGCGAGCTCTTTTTGTTCTTTCTCGGAAAGTTTCGGCTCAAACTCTTCTACTTCGTATACCACAGGTTGTTGTTTACGGCAATGCTCGGCAATGCTTTCCACTTCGTCGTCAGAGAGGAAGGCGCCTTGAATGCGTATGGGTTTCGCCGCACCCCCTTTGGAGAGGAGCATGTCACCGCGACCAAGAAGTGCTTCAGCACCGTTGGAATCCAGAATGGTGCGTGAATCAACTTTTTGTGAAACTTGAAACGCTATACGGGAGGGGAAGTTTGCTTTAATGATACCGGTAATCACGTTTACTGAGGGGCGCTGTGTGGCAAGAATCAAGTGAATCCCCACGGCGCGAGCCATTTGCGCAAGGCGTTGAATGCTCTCCTCAACGTCTGCCTTAGCTACAATCATCAAGTCCGCCAACTCGTCCACAATTACCACCATATAGGGCATAGGCTGCAAACTGCGACCAATCGTTTTCTTGCTTTTCTCGGGGTTTGCGCAAAGGGCGTTGTACCCATCAATATTACGAACGCCGTAATCCACCAGCAGCTTGTAGCGATTTTCCATTTGCTCCACAGCCCACTCAAGAGCTGCGGCTGCGCGTTTAGCTTCGCAAACAACAGGGGCAAGCAAGTGGGGAATATCGGCGTAAACCGAAAGTTCTACCCGCTTGGGATCTACCATGATTAGCTTCACTTTGTCTGGCGAGTTGCGGTACAACAGTGAACAGATGATTGTGTTTAGGCATACAGATTTGCCTGCACCCGTTGCGCCGGCAATGAGCAAGTGAGGCATTTTTGCGAGGTCGGCGAAGAACGCTTTTCCGTCAATTGTTTTGCCTATCGCAACTTCCAAACTCCCGGTTGCTTCCCAAAATTCATCGTTGGAGATAAGCTCCTTCAAGTAAACCCCTTGGCGAACTTTGTTAGGGACTTCAATGCCAACCACATTTTTGCCGGGAATGGGAGCCAGAATACGAACGCTAAGGGCTTTCATCCCCATGGCAATATCTTGCTCCAACCCGACGATGCGACTTACTTTTGTTCCGGCTGCGGGCTTGAACTCGAACAACGTTACAACAGGCCCTTGGTGAACTTGCGTTACTTTCCCCTCAATTCCGTAGTCGGCGATTGTTTTCACCAGCTTTTGGCTCATCTCAATCACTTCTTCACGGGTCATGGAAGTATCGACAATGGGGGGATCTGCAAGAATATCTAAATCAGGCAAATGATAAATGTTTGGAATTGAATCAATAAAGTCCTGTTGGTCTGTTGTATAGCCAATTGCTTCACCATTTGGCCCATGGGGGCGTGTATCAAAGTTGGCCGTAAAGAGCGGATCACTAGGATCAAGCTCTGAGGTGTGTTCAAATTCTGCATCGTCAGAAAGGCTGATGGAGTTGCTTTGCTCGCCGTGAATTTGCCGCCCCTGCTGCTGATGTTCCTCAAGCTGACGAAAGCGGCGCGCCTCGGATTTATCTAATACTTCTTCCGCTGTTTCCGGTTTATTCCGTGGGTCTTCTTGTGGGGATGTAGCGTTGCCAACATGAATGCCTTCCTTTGGCCAGCGACTCGGGAACATGCGGGCAAGCTCTTGGCCAACGTTTGCCGAGGGGGATTTTAATGACGGTGCGGAGTTGTTATTGAAGATGATTTCATCTTCCTCTGGTTGGTCTGTTGTGCTGATTTCACCTTCATCATCGGGGAAGGATTGTACTTCGCGCTCGGTGGGTTCAACTGGATTGATGTTCTGCCGTTGTGACGCCAACTCTTCACGCTCGCGGGCTTCCATTTCATCCATTGTGCGTTCGTAGTATAATCTAGAACCGGGGCTTTCAACTCGAAGGCGTTTCTTCAAACGTGATTCAAGTTCGTGCACCTCAATGGCGCGAGCAACGGCGGCAACATCTTTGTCGGCGGGTTCAATCCAATCAGTGGGCTCGTGAATTGAACCCAAAACATGGGGGCCGTCCAAGTAGCGTTGGTTTCTTGAAAACGGATTCAACTTGGATAAAATGTACCCTAGATGATAACGCTTCGGGGTAGGGGAGAAGCGTTTGGGTGAATGGAGATCTTCTTGAGGCGAATTGAATTCGTGTTCTGCTGAAGGGGCTTTTGTGGGGGATGTTTTCTTTGCAGCGGGCTTCGCGGCTGCTTCCAAAGGTTGTTCAAATTTATTGAATCTTGAATACGATTCATCCTTGTAGCGGAACAGAAGGATTTGCACCATGTGAGTAATTCTTAGGCCTGTGGATAAAACAAGACCCAAGAGCAGTGTAATACTTAGAATGAAAGATGAACCAATGCGCCCGAATCGGGCTACAAGCTGAAGGCCTTCGTACTCCGTAAGGAATACGCCTAAAATTCCGGCAAGCTGAAGGTTGGCTTTTCTGGCATCAGGTACATCGGCCTGCGCAATGGCAAGTAGACCGCAAAGGCTGAAGAGAACAAACCCCATTCCTAAGGCTTTTGGCAGGGATGTTTTGACTGAATGCCCAAGAAAAAGCGACACGCCAAGAAGCATTAGCGCGAAGGGGAAAAAATAGGAGATTATACCACCGAACACCAGAATCAGTGTGCCGTTCATCATTTCCCCAACGGTTCCCACGTACTGAGATGAATTTTCGCCAAACAAAAGAACCGTGAGCAAGAATAAGCCTATGAAGAAGATTGTTGCTCCAAAAAGTTCATTTTGGATTGAACGATCTAGGTCTTCATTTGGCGAAACACCCGTTGAAGGATTTAAAAATTGATTTTTTGAAGAAAATGGTGAGAACATTCGTAACCAAACTATTGAATAAAAGATCATTCTGAACTTCTTTGAATGCGCACAAGAACAGCAAGAAAATTCGTAACGTGTTTTTTTTGTGAGATAAACGAATTGCACTTGTAGTTCATTATGTGAATATTAATACAAAATTCTTAAGCACATTGGATTTTGCAAAAAGGATGACTATGTCGGGCGAGCAATTTGAACTTTACGAAGGATTGAGCGAACCTCAGCGTTTTGGTTATGTTGAGCGCAAAAAAGGCGTGCTGAAAGAAGTTGGCACGCAAGTGTACTTGCACGAAGTATTGATTTCGCCGGAAGTTCTTTCAGCTGAGGATTTATTTACAACAATTAGTTCCTTCACGCAGGTTCGCGATCCTAGAGTGCCAGCAATTATCGACGCCTGGCAAAATAAAGAATCCATTAATTATGTTACGCTGGAGCTCGAGGGTTTTCCCTTAGATTCATCCGAAGCACGTTCTATATTGAAGTCCATTCATTCAAATTATTTTGAAGAAATGGCATTTCAAACGTTAGCAACGATTGCAGCATTACACAGCCAAAACGCTACTCATCGGCGAATTCGCAAGGAAGTTTTCAACGTTCACGATACGGGATTCGTCTTTATGTGCGATGGTGGATTGATTGAACGAATCAACAAAATCATTGAAGAGCAAACTGTGGGCAACGGGGGTCAGCTGATGTTAGTCTCAAACTTAGCAGCGTACGATGTTGTAGATTGGGCTGCTATGGTTGCAACGCTGATGACTGATACGTCGATCCTTGATCCCTCCACGCGCATTAGCGACGAAATTCTTCCGGAGGATGTTGCTCAGGCTCAGAAGAAAATACTCCAATTGAACGGTGAAACGCCGATGAGTTTGTTTTTGAACAAATGCCTTCAAGCCCGCGCTGATAATGTTGCCGTTTACGACAACGGCGGCGAGGCCCTGAGGGCTTTTCCTGAGAGGAATAAATCATGATTGAAAGCGCCTACGGTTACAAGTTTCGCGATCATATTGTTGAAACGATTTTATACGAGGATCAAGTTGTTGAGCATTACATAACAGGGTATATTGCGCAGCGCCGGGTTTTTCCTAAACGGATGAATCAGGATGAAGTTGCTGTTCAGGCAATCAAGGAACAGGTGCGCCTTTCTACCACAATTTCACACCCCAACGTTCCCTCCATCATCAATGCAGGTATGCATGCTGATCAGTATGTAATCATCCAACAATATAGTCCGGGTGAATCGTTGGATCTTATTGCCCAGCGCAAACACGCGGCAACGCCTAAAGAATGGAAACCGATTGCCCGGCGATTCGTCAGAATGCTCGCCAGTCTTCAGCTAAACGGTATTGCGTTCGATCGAATCAGCCTTCGCGATGTCATGTATAACAAGCAATTAATCTTGGTGGGAAGTCGTTATCCCGTTGGTGTTACCGCCAGTAAAGACCTCGATAAAAGCGCCTATTTACAGCGACTATTTGAATCACAAACCAGCGGGATTTACCACGTACAAGGCCGTTTTCCCGTGGATGAATGCCTCGTTTCTGTGAAGAACCTGTTGTTCCAGCTTGCCTCCTCAAATCAGCAGGAAAACGTTGATTCAGCACTTGCGATTCAACTGGAACGCATGCGCGATTCAGGGCAGGCGAAAATCTATTCGGCCTTGGGCATTTCTCACCCCATTGAAGAGATCATTCTGCGCTTGCACAATCAGTCTGATTCCAACGCAATTCGCAGTTTGGATGATCTAATTGTAGCGATCGAGAAAATGGATACATCTACCCGAAGTTCCGTTGAAATGCCCATCGGGTTGAAGCAATCCAAGGAACAAAGCGGCAAGAGTGAAACAAAATTTGCTCCGGATTTTGCTCAACCTTCCTCACCCTCTAGGGCTTCTAAAGAATCTAACTTTGTTCCGCCTACGGTAAACAGGCCCTCCTCCCGGACAGCAGTAAAAACGCCTTCTCAATCTGATGCTCCAAGTACAACACAGAATCGACAAATGATTGGGCAGATTTCCTCAACGGATGTTGAGGAGGATCGCAGTTATCTTTATCCTAAAGGCCCCAAAGCTGATGCTCATGATTCCGCAGATTCAGTGGCGTCTTCTAAAAGCCCTTCTGCTATTAACGACTCCTTGGATTCCATTAAACTTACTAAGGCTAAACAACCAATCTCAATTCCCGTCATTCCAATTTTCACCGTGGTGATTCTGTTAATTGTTGGGTTTGTCGGGTACAACTACATACCCGTATTATTTTTGAAAAAGGAGAATAATCCCCCCGTTGCAGTGATTACACCTTTGGACGGCTTATCGGGCAAAACAACATCCACTCTTAATTTTTCAGGGGCTGATTCCTCTGATCCCGATGAAGGAACAAGCCTTGCCTACCGGTGGTCTTTGAAAAATCCTGATCTTGATCCCACAGATTATTTGCTGAAATCCGCAAATGGTTCCAGCAGCGATATTTCGCTTTCAATCTTTAAAGTTGGGACTTACACGTTGGAATTGATTGTGTTTGACGGATCATTGAACAGCGAGCCTCAACAACTTTCAATCACCATAGAATCGGGGTTTTGAGGTTTACTTCCCTGCTAGGAAATTCATTCGGTTGAATTTTTTGTGGGGTAAAAATGATTTTGGTAAATTCCCCGGAAAACACCTTGAAATCCCAAGCACTTCGCCTGTAAACCCTTTAGCCTATTGTTCATATTTAAGAGGTAAAACAGGTTGTCTATTTCCCATATTGGAAACCGCGCCAAATCACTTGAAACAACTCCCAGAATTTTAGCTGAAGCAGCGCTAGAAATCCCAAAGAAATCCGCTTTGTTCTACCAAGATGCTAAGCCTCTTCCCATGGCAAGTCATGGGGAAGGAATCTACATTTTCGATGAGTCCGGCAAGCGGTATATTGATGCGTGCAGCGGGGCAATCAGCACAAACCTTGGGCACGGAAACAAAAGGATGCAAGAAGCCGTTCAACGGCAAATGTCTAAAATCTCCTTCACCTACAGAACGCAGTTTGATTCGCGCCCCGCAAATGAACTGGCAGATTTGTTAGCCCGCTGCGGGCCCGATGAATTGAACCGTGTGTTCTTTGTGAATAGCGGTTCCGAGGCTGTTGAATCTTGCATCAAGCTGGCACGTCAATATTGGTGGTCGGTCGGTAAGTCCTCCAAAAGCTTGATCATCTCAAGAAGTCCTTCCTACCATGGTGCAACACTTGGGGCCCTTTCCTGCACGGATTACGCACCGCTGAACATCCCGTTTCGGCCCATGCAACTCCCTTTTCCAAAGGTTTCTGCTCCCTACTGTTACCATTGTCCGTTAGAAAAAACCTACCCAGAGTGCGAGGTTGCTTGCGGCCGAGAGTTGGAAAAAGCCATTCGCCTGTATGGGGCTGATAATATTGCCGGCTTCATTGCAGAGCCATTCGGGGGCGCATCAACTGGTGCAACGGTTCCTCCGGATGAATACTTCCCCATGGTTGAACGAATCTGCCATGAAAACAACATCCTATTAATCATCGACGATGTAATGACGGGTTGCGGCAGAACCGGTACGTTCTACGGTTTTGAGCATTGGAACATTGTGCCCGATATTGTTGCTCTTTCAAAAGGCCTTTCCGGGGGTTACACACCCATTGGCGCCTGCATGGCAAGCGAGGCAATTGTTCAGCCTGTGCTTGATAGCGGCGGATTCATGCATGGTCACACGTACGCGGGTAATCCACT
>DAIOTT010000022.1:785-29539 GCA_036751885.1 Candidatus Sumerlaeota bacterium | reverse complement strand
GGAATGTTTGTCCTCCCATTCGGGGACTTTTTCATAGCGGTAATGCCCAAGGGGCCAAAGCCAATAGGCACGAATGTATTCGTCGGGTTTTTCCACCCGGGAAATGAGGGGCCAAACGTTGAAGCCCCCCATAACATCGCTTTTGTAGAGCCCGAAAATCGGCCAAATGAAAGAATAATGGGTAATCTTATCGTTGGTTTCTTCTGCACCCTCAATGCTGCGAACAAACAGAGGCCATAATACATAATCAATCGTGTGGCGGTTCCAATAGTTTTCAAAATGCCCAATGAACGGCCAAAACGCCGCGAACGTTTGCGGGCGTTTAGGGAAAAGCGGAACAACCAAGCGGGCGTTTTCAGCATACCAAATAAAGGGAAATAGAATGAAGTAGCGGCCGTTTGCTTCCTTCTGGCTTCCTTGAAAGTAGAACGGAAAAAGGTATTGGTGCTGGTTGGGGCCGTACCGTTCGTCCACTTCTTTCATGCGGTGAAAGATCGGGAAAACACTGGTGCTGGTGCGGTCTTCAGCAGCCCAAGATTGCGCACGGCGTTCACTACGCCACAAAGGCCAAAGCACATGGGTGCTTTTTCTGTTTTGTTCTTTGTCTTCGTAAACCGAGTAAAACGGTGTAATTGACCAATACTTTTGGCGTTCAGTATTGGAGTAATTCAAAAAGGGAAAAAACGACCAGTTTTGCTGTGCCTTGGAGGCTGTTACGCTGAAGGGGCCTACTTGGTAGTAAGCAGGTATTAGCGGCGGCGACTGGTTTTCTTCCGCCTCGGTGTTGGCTTTTCCAAGCCCATCAAAAATCGAAAGCGGTGAATCTTGGGCTGAGATGAATCCTGATAGAAGCAGGCTTGCCGAAATGAGGATAAGTTGCTGGAAAAAACGATGAATGCTAAACAAGGGTTCTGCGCGTTTCATAAGAATGTTGGTTGCTACAACGCTTGGGTAATTGGGTCAACGGCTCTTCCATGAAGTTGATCTAATCCAATGGAAAAGGCTTCAGCCTTGGTAGCAGAGAAAGCTCTTTTGGGAAGCGTTCAACACAATCTTGCAGGGAAACAACTTCACCCTGTTCGGCTAAGCCTAAAGTGTAGGCCAACGCTGAAAGCAATGCCGGCTGTGAATAGCCTTTAGCCGTATACGCCCGCAAATCATCGTCCCCATCAGTTTTTGAAAGCTTTCTGCCGCTGGGTGTTGTCAGCAGAGGTAAATGCCCGTATTGCGGCGGCGTAAGGCCAAGGGTTGTCATAAGTGTTTGCTGCCTTGCTGCGGAAATGAGCAGATCAACCCCGCGTAAAACCATAGTAATGCCGGGTGAGGAATCGTCCACCGCGCAGGCAAGTTGGTAGGAGAATTGACCGTCTGCTCGCACGACAACAAAATCGCCGCCATTTTGCTGAAGATCAACGGTTTGCGGGCCCATCACAAGATCGTTCAAGGCCGCGGCCGGTTGTTTCAGGGCAAAACGCCAGCAGTGGTGCTGGTTTCGTTGAAGGCGCGCTTCGGCCTCTTTGGGCGGAATTGACCGGCAAGTGCCGGGGTATGCGTTTATGTCTGGATTATTTTCTGGATGAAGATTGTGCTGTTGGTTGGCCTCTTGAATTTCTCGCCGCGTACAAAAACAGGCGTAAATTGCGGACGTTTCGCGAAGCTGTTCAAACGCCTTGGCGTACAGTTGCTTTCGCTGGGATTGAAATGTTGGCGGTTCATCCGGTGTCAGGCCAAAGAAAGCAAGATCTGATTGGTGCTCGTCAAGCTTATCAGCTTTCACGCGTGGTTCATCTAAATCATCGAACCGCAGTAGGAAAGCGCCGCCAAGTTTTTTTGCATGACAATAAGCAGCTAGCGCAGTGCGCAAATTCCCAACGTGCAAGGCGCCGGAAGGGGTGGGCGCAAAGCGTCCGCGATAAGTTGATTGATTCGGCGGGCTTGGTTGGTTCATCGAGTTTGCAACGCCTTGCATTCCCAATTGCCTAGGTTTTGCCGTGTGGTTTGCGGCGGTTTGCTATGCATAATCCAAAGGGCTGAACCTACAGATTTTGGCGTATTTCCTGTGCACAATCTTCGGCTAAAGCCTTCCATCTTGCCCATTCTTCCACATCCTCAACAGCGTCGGATTCCGTTGAACATTCGGGATTGGTCAGCAGTATTTTCTCCGAGCGTTGCATGATGCGGCGGTAATTTCGGATTTTTTCGCGCAAACGACTGTTCTCGCGCTCGTACACGCGGGTTCTATCCATACTTTTGAGCACAACGTACTCCACCAGCATGATCAGATAAATCAGCCCAGCGTATTTATTGAAAAGGAAATCGGGTACTTGTTCAACGGAAACAACGAAGACGAAAACAATGATCAGGAAAACAACCAAGAAGAACAGGAAATCCCCGGAGCCTGGGCCTCGTGATTTTTTTTGTTCTTCCTCTTTGCGGCGCCTGGGTTTAGGCGTTTCGTCTTCGTTTGTTTCAGTTGGCATTTTATTTATAGCCTAGAATAGATTGATCCACTTTATCGATTGAATTGACTCGGTAATTCACTTCACGGCCGTCCGGGAGTTTCATTAAGAATTCCTCGCCCACCTTGCGGGACATTAATTGCGAGCCAAACGGCGTAAGGTAAGAGATAATCTTTTTATCCGCGTTTGCTTCCCACATTCCCAGCAGAATGCACTCTTCAGTTTCCTTGGTATCAAGGTTTTGCAGGCCAACTTTTGTTCCAAACCGAACCTGATCTGTTTTTACGCCGTTCAAATCAATGATTTGCGCGCGAGAAATAAGGCCTTCTAGCTCCGCTGCGGTTTGCATTAAAACTTTCTGGCGGTCTTTTGCGGCGTGGTATTCGGCGTTCTCCTTCAAATCCCCGTACTCACGGGCAATACCGATTTGCTCTGAATTTTCTGGAATCTCCGTGTTGAGAATGTGGCTGAGTTTTTGACGTCGATTCTCCACTGCTGCATCGGTGGAGTAGTGAATAGCGGTTTTTTGTTCTTCTTCTTCCTCGCTGGGGCGGGATTTGGAAAGCCCGGGGTGTTCGGCAAAAATCACTTGCTCAATCCCCATGCGGAGTTGGTTGGTAAGATTGCCCATCATGTTAACGCCAGTAATAAACTGCCGCGCTTGATCTGCCGTGCAGCTGCGTAAGGAGCGTTTAATGTGCTTCAGCGTTCCCTCTTGAAGGAAGGCTCTCAGCTTATTGGCCTTTTGCATAACATGGTCGCGGGTTTTACCCGAAAGATTGTGCGCCTGTGATTCCAAGTCGTTCATGGCCTGCAAGCCTGAAAGAATAATTTCAGATTCGCTCATGCTTTCCAACACGTGGGGCAAGTTTCCGGAGAAAACTTTTTTTGCTGCCCATATGAAAATATCGGTGTTGCGCATCGGGTTGGAGAGAATGCGCTCAACGCAACTTTCCATTACGCGGGTGTTGCCCATGCCTTCCAAGGTTTTTTCAATCCAAGTGGCTAAGCGGGTTTCGGCGGTGAAGAACACTTCGCTCAAAATTGCCGATGCATCTTTGCGTTCATCAAGAACTCGCCTTAGGGCAACGCGCTGAAGCTCAAACACTTCAATCTTGCCAATCAGCTCAATCAAATCGTCGCGGTCGCGAGTAAAGAACGGATTCAAATCCACAGGATTTTTGGCTTCTTCGGTGAACAGCTCGCGGAATTCCTCAAAAAGTAAACCGTGGCTCATCATTTCTACGTCTGTGCTGAGGGAGCCGTCCGCCACAGGTTTGGAGAAGAGCATTTCCAAAATCTTGAGGTCTTCTTCTGCCATATCAGCGGCCGAACCATGTTTATCAACGTCGCGAAGCACGTCTCGCCGTTGTTTGGTGGTGGGGGCTTCAAGCAGGCGCACCCGAATTTCATCGGCGAAGGAGCGGGCCTCTTGGCGCAGAACTAGAAGAGTGCTTGCGCCCTTGCCAATCAGATCAATGTGGGGATCCAGGCGAACTTCGTCTTTGGCTTTCGTCCACCACTTTTTGAATTCCGGCTCCGTTAGAAAACCAGTCATAAAGATCTTTTTCAGATCCGGGGCTTTCAGTTTGCCTTTGTAGTTTTTCAGGCAAATGCGAATGGCGGCGCAGGGATCTTCGTAAATTTCGCGTTTTGTTTCCTCGGGGTTTTTGGCAATTCTAGCCAAAAAGTGTTCGTTGGGAATGCGCTGTAAGAATTCTTTAATGCCGGAAAGGGTAATGCGGTGGTTGGGTTTTTTTTCAAAATCAAGAACGGCCCAGCCTTCCGTTGCATCTAATTCGCGTACAATCCCCAAGCCCCATTGGGAGTGCTTAAACACTTGGCCCTTGCTGGCACCCAGCAGTTCTTCCACCTTGGACATTGAGGCCATAATATCGGGGGAATCGCTATCGAGTTCAGAAATGCGGAAGATTTCGTCCAGTCGGTCGCCGCGATCCGCGTGAAGTCCCCGAACGGATTGCATGAAATAGCGTCGTAAGGCGGTGTAGGCGGGGTCGTATTGCAGCAACAAGGAAAGCACATCAATGGTGTGCTGGAAGCGGTCTTGAGCAACGGATTGTTCGGCGAATAGGCCGTACATTTCCCGAACTCTTTCAACTTCTTTTTTGTTCATAAGGTAGCGAATAACGCTTTCATGAAAAGAAAGAGTTTTTGGTTCTGAGACTAGTACTTCCAGCCAAAGTGTATCAAGTTCGTCGTATTTTTTTGCGCGCATTAAATCGCGAATTTGATCAAGTAATTGCTGCTCTTGTTCTTGCAAGGCGAACCTCCAAATGGGGGACAGTAGTGGGTTTTGGTGTTGATTTTACCGGGGGTAAAATCAATCACATCGCTTGCAAATCGCAAGCGCTACAAAGTACGGAAGAAAACAGTGGAGCAGGTTTGCCCCTCAGGTCAATTGTCTCTTTCCTGAAGTTGACCATTTTCTAAAATAACTGTGCGGTCGGCCAAGGCAGCCAAAGCAGGATCGTGGGTTACAACAATCAAACTTTTATTGTGGGCCCGTGCTTCGGAAACAACGAAGTCCATAATTTCACGGCCGGTTTTTTGGTCTAAATCACCGGTGGGTTCATCTGCCAGCAGCAAGTCGGGGTCGTTCATCAACGCCCGTGCAAGGGCAACGCGCTGCTGCTCCCCGCCGGAAAGCTTCACCGGGCGGTGGTTCAGCCGTTCGCCCAACCCCACACGATTCAGCAGTTGTGTTGCCCGCTCAATGCTTCCGGCGATTGGTTTGCCCGCAATCATCCCGGGCATGAATACGTTTTCAAGGGCCGTAAATTCTGGGAGCAAATGGTGGAATTGGTACATAAAACCAACGCGTTCGCGGCGTAATTTTGCTCGGTCGCGAGCGCTCATTTTACCGTACACAAGGGAACCAAGGGAGATTTTGCCCTCGGTTGTTTGGTCTAATGCGCCCAATAAATGCAGCAAGGTGGACTTCCCAGAGCCGCTTTGCCCAATAATTGAAAGGAATTCCCCCTTCATTAGTTGCAAGTTTACACCCTGTAAAACGGTCAACGTTCGCGAGCCGTCCTTGAAGGATTTGGTTACATTTTCCGCGTTAAGCAGGACTTCAGTTTTACTGCTTGGCTCCACTTGATTGGCGTAAGTAGGCGTTTTTTCTGTCAAAGGCTCAGTGTTTTGCGTCATTGAAATTGGCTTAGAGTCCTGTTCTCAGGGATTTTTCCAATTCTCGGAAGGCTTTAGGAAGCATGTTCAGAATATCGGTAATCATTACACCACGGGATGAACCCTCCCGCACAAGCAAATCTGCTGCAAAGCCCCATAAAAACGTCCCTAAAATGCCTGCATCTCGGTGATTTAAGCCTTGAGCCAGCAAACCGCCTAAAATTCCGGCTAACACATCCCCGGAACCACCCCGTGAAAGTGCGGTATTTCCTGAGGGAATATGCACAATGCTTCGCGCTTGCCCTACAGGCGCTACTAGCGTTCCAAACCCCTTCAAAATAATAGTACAGCCAAACACTTCCCGCGCCTGTTCTGCGGCGCTCCATCGGTCTTGTTGTACGGCTTCAACCGTAGTTTCTAACAGCCTTGCAAGTTCACCGGGGTGGGGCGTAAGAATGCAATTAGCGTGAACCTTCAGCCTAAGCTCCTGGTGCTTGGCGATAAGGTTTATTGCGTCAGCATCAATAACCACGGGCAAATGGGGATTTGAAAGTACTTGAGCGAGAAAGTTTTTTGCCGCAATCGATTGCCCCATCCCGGGCCCAATGACGATTGCTTTGGCCTTATGGGCAAATTCCTCCCACTGATCATCATTCAGGGGCGTTAGGGTTTCACAGAAATCCTCATCATGACCAAACGTAAGGGCTTCAGGTAATTGTGGAACCACGTAATCGTAGATTGAGTTGGGAACGTAAAGGCGAACTAAGCCCACGCCGCTGCGCAGCGCACCAAGGGCGCAAAGTGTGGCAGCGCCTGGCATCCAGCGGGAACCCGCACCCACGCACACTAAACCGTAAGTCCCTTTGTTGGAATCCGCAGGCCGGTTCGGCAGTAGAAGGGCAACATCCTGCAGCTTGACGGTTTCGCAGCTGAGCGCCGGATCATTCAGTAAATCTTCAGGGAATTGAATCGGCTCTACCCGTACTTGCCCGCAGTGATTGACTCCGGTGGGTGTTAGCATACCAAGCTTTGGTAAACCAATTGTTACGGTAAGCGCCGCCTTGATTGCCGTGGTGGCAATCGTTCCTGTTGTGGCCTCAAGCCCGGTGGGCAAATCTGCGGCAATCATCGGCAGTTTAGTGTCATTCATTGCCGCAACAATCCAATCAAGCGGGGCGCGCAACTCGGCCCGGCTTCCCGTTCCCAGCATCGCATCCACCAGTACATCGGCTTCTGCCAGCAGGGCGGGGAACGCCTCTTTCTTCGGGAGCGTAAGAATCTTCACCGGCGTTTCGGCTAATCGGTTGAACGCCTGTTGGGCCTCAGGCGAAAACCCCTCAACGCCCAGCACCGGAAGCACTGCCGTTGGGAACCCATTTTCGGCTAAAATTCTGGCTGCAACAAATCCGTCGCCCCCGTTGTTGCCTTTGCCACAAAGCACCAACACAGGGCCCGGCTCGCAGAACTCTGCAATGCCCCGGGCAATTGCTTTGCCCGCGTGCTCCATCAGCTCCACGGCAGAAACGCCCCGCTCGTGAATTGTTCTTCGGTCAATTTCTTGCATTTGCTTTGCAGAAACAACTTTCAATGCGCGCAAACTCCCATGAAAAATAGGCTGAACAAAAAAGTCGTGCTGTTGCCCTAAGACCGCAGTTGCCCCCGGCGGCGACTTACAACACATTAAGCCTACGCACCATGCAAACGCAAAACTCAAGCAATAGTGTTATGCCAAGTGCATTTGCACAAATAATCCCCGATTGGAATCCCTAAGCATTGTGACTCCCGATAAATCAACCCCATTGAATCAACTTGTGTTACGATTTCTGCCTACCGTCAATGCCGAGTTGCGCCGCCTCATCGCTGCAGAACAGCAAATCCCCAACTTGCACGAGGGAATGTTGTACTCCATGGGGCTTGATGAAGCCAGCGCCGACGGCGGCAAGCGCCTACGCCCCGTGCTTTGCCTGGCTGCTACGGAGGCCTTGGGCGGGAACGTTGCTGATGCACTTGGCTTTGCTTGTGCCATAGAATTAATGCACAATTTTGCCTTGGTTCACGATGATATTGAGGATGGTGACAGCTCCCGCCGCGACCGGCCCAGCACGTACATTCGCTACGGCTTAGCCCACGGAATCAATATTGGGGATTACCTGCTGTGCAAAGTCTTGAGTACACTGCTCAACCAGCCGCAGCTAAGCGAAACCCTAAGGCTGCGATTGCTTCAGCTTATGTCTGAAACGCTGGATCATACTCACATTGGCCAATCGCTTGATATATCCGCCCGGGAAAACCGCCGTTTCACCCGCGAAGATTACTTTCAACTTGTGCGAGAAAAAACAGGCTTCTACCTTGCCGCACCTATATTAGGGGCGGCGATTATCACCAACGCCTCCGCCGAAGTGCGCTCGGAAATCCAGCAATACGGTCATTACATCGGGCCCCTTTTTCAAATTACCGACGATACGCTGGATCTTTCCACCGGAAAAGGGCGAAGCGGCAAAATTGGGAACGATTTACGGGAAGGCAAGCGCAGCTATTTGGTTGCCGTTGTTGGGGATAAAGGAACGCCCGCGCAAATTGAGCGGTTGTTTGATATTCTAGATACACCGCGCGAACAAACCACGGACGCCATGATTGCCGAAGCGCAGGAGATTTTTGAGTCTGCCGGTGCTATTGAAGAGGCGCAGCTTGAAACTCAACGCCTTCTGGAGAACGGCCTTAACTGCACTCGCGTGCTCCCCGCCCCGCTGGAGGCTGTGCTCCACGCGTTCGCCAACGGCCTTGTGGACCGAAAGAAGTAACATGCGCCGTATGCATGGTATAAGACTTTGCCAAGCTTCTGCAAAAACCTGGCGATAAGTTGCATCCAGCTCCAGAAAATTATGGCTGCGTGCACAACCCTGATTTTGCCCTTTGCTTTTTGCACTTGAAGTTCAAGCCCTTTCCCATGCACTGTGTGCATTAGTTTTTCGGAGCACGTGTTCTTATGCCCCAAGTTGTGGCGATTAAATTTTACGAAGAAATGATTCCCCGGCGCTACGAAACCGGTGGTGTAAGTGATCTTAGAGTTCAGGATTTTGTGGTTGCCTACCGCGAGGGTGGGGAAGATGTAGGGTTTGTTGCGGCGGTTGAGTGGGTTTCCAGCGAACAATTGCGCCTTCGCAAGGATATGTTGGGGCAAATTGCCCGCCGCGCATCAGAGAAAGAAAAAGAAGCCTACTTTATGCGTAAAGCGCAAGAGCGCAAGGCCCTAACACTTTGCAAAACCAAGGCTGAAGCCTTGAAGCTTCCCATGAAGGTTTCCACCGTGCGGATTGATCCGCGCTCGGGGAAGTACATTTTCCACTTTACCAGTGAACAACGGGTGGATTTCCGAAACTTGGTAAAGGAACTCTCTGAGGAACTTCACGGGCGCATTGAACTGTGGCAAATCGGCGTGCGCGACGAAGCAAAAGCAATCGATGGCTTTGGCGTTTGCGGTCAGCAAACATGCTGCTCCTCCTGGTTGCCCGAATTCCGCCCGATTAACATTCGCATGGCGAAAACCCAAGACATAAACCTTCCGCCGGCAAAACTCTCCGGCCAATGCGGTCGACTGCTTTGCTGCCTTTCCTACGAGGTGGATCAATACAAGGAAATGTCCAAAGGGCTGCTTCCGAAAGGCGCTACAATTAAGGTGGAGGGTCGAGACGGAATCATCATCGATCGCAACATTCTGCGCCAAACGTATGTGGTTCATTTTCAAGATGGCGGAAATGCCAACGTAACAGCGGGCGATTTATCGGAAGTTCGAGTTCCCGAACAGATGAAGCGGATGGCTGAAGTGTTCGACCGCACCCGCAAGCCTGAAAAGGAAGAAGTTGTTCAGGATGAAACGGCGCTTGATGATTCTGGTGATTCTTCTGCAATGATTGAAACAAGCAATGAACAAGAGAAAGTAGCCGAGAAAAAACGGCGGGAAGGCCGCGGGCGTATTCGCCCCGGCGGAGGCCGTGGGGAAGAGCGGCAGGCTTTCAAAAAAACACCTGAGCCAACCGTAAATACCCCTCAAACGAGCGGCGGTGGTGTTGACGGGGAGCAGCCAGAAGTAGGGGAAGAAAAACAAGGGCGTAAAAGAGTTCGGAACCGATCACGGCGCAGAGGAAGAAATCGTTCTGCTGCCGAGGGAACAACCCCACAGGATGCCGGAACATCACCCACCGCCTCAGTGGGCACTGAAGGGGAGGGCCAAAAGCAAACGCGCCCTGCTAAACCTCGGCCCCCCAAGATTCGCCCCGCCAAGAATCAAGACGCCGGCGCCCCCGCTGATTCCAGCCCAAACCCTACTCAAGACGGGGCTTCAGATCAGGGCGAAAAGAAACCCGGCAGAAACAGACGCCGCGGCGGCCGCAGGCGCCCAAGCAAGGGAACGCAACCTTGAAATATGGCCAAGGACTTCAGTGACCTAAGGGACATAAGGGACCTAAGGGACTTCAGTAACCCTAGAGACTAAATCCACAATAGGGTCAATAAGGTCACCAAAGTCAATAAAGTCACCAACGTCCCAAATGCCCAGCCCCCTCAATAAAACCCCAAAGCCAAGCCTTTAAAATTAATACACAACCCAAATATCGGGATCGGTTGAATTGTTGGTTGTGTAGGTAACTGTCAGAGTTGGCGTGTTGCCGGAAAAGGCAACTTCTCTTGAGCCAAACCCGCGGGCTGTTTGGGCGGGGCCGCTTTCATCCCCCAAGACAATCCAGCCATAATTGGGAACTGTTCCGTTTACCCACGCTTGAATGTCGTTAACCATTCCTTGGCTGCTAAATGTCATTGATTCATTTAGAAGCCGAGGGGCAATTCCTACTGCTGATGATGCAGGGGTAAAATCCCCTCCTGTGTTTGCCCAAGTTTCATCGGCAATACCGGTGCGCTCCCAAGTGGCATCCGTCGGTGTGGCGGCAATGCCCGCACCTCCGTTGCCAAAGGGTTCTGCAGGGCCTTCGTTCCAATCCTTTGTAACACGGTGAAGGGTATTTTCATGGGTGGTGGAGCGTTCTCTGTTTAGGATGAATACGTAGGTCAACTCAGCGGAGGTAATGGTTGCGCCTTGGGGGATGGAGGAAAAATCAAACTTGGTGAGGAAGCGTCGCAATACGGCTCCTTCCGTTGCGGTACTGGAGGTGCCAATTCTGCCGGCGAAAACAGCTTCTCCTTTACCGCTGGCGGTGGGTTCTTCGCTGCCGGTGATTGGCTCGTACAAAGTTGCATCGGCTTGGGGGTTTAGTATGATTGTTTCTGCCGCCAAAAACTGGCCGAGTAATAAGGAGCAAGCTAACAATGAAACTACGGAAAAATACTTCAAGTTGATTGGCCTTTTGTGGGGTGTGTTTGTTGTAGTTTGTAATCGGTTGAGGCGTAATTCAGCGTTGTGAATTCATCAAAATGGGAAAACTTTTTTGGTGAACCTTGGAATATGAATTCAACTTTATTGGAAAAGCGTAACAATGTATAGGCTGGCAAACACGAGGAGGAATAAGAACCCTGTGTAGGCGAAAATCCTCATCCCCCAGCCCGGCCGGGCTGATTTTGGGCAAACGTTGCTTTCCACTACTAATATGTTTGCCAGCGCCATAATCGGCGCCGTTAGGAATGCAATGATCGTGGCAAGATCAATCATGCTGCCCACACTTTTCACAAAGTATGACGCAATAATAATGCTCACTGCACAATAGAACACCGCAAATGCACCCATGATGGAGTATTTGTTTTTCGGCGTAATGCTATTGGGGGCAAATTCCCGTAAGCAGTGAAACATCGTTCGTGAATAACCATCCACACACGTTAAAGCCGAACTATATAAGGCTGTAACGGCTGCAATACCAATCAACCATTTTGCGCTTTCGCCAAAAATACTACCGTAAAGCCCTATAAACTGACTTGAAAATGCCACCGCGTTGCTTTTGTTGATTTCCACCGGTGTTTGATACAATACCAGCGCCCCAAGGCCTAAGAAGAAAACCGCAAGCAACGCCGCCGCCCAATACCCAAGGTGCAGATCAACGTAGGCTTCACCGCGGTGGGGAAATTCGCCGGCTTCTTCCTTCTTTTCACAGTTCCAAAGGGAAGGCCAAACCGTAATATCCAGCGGCAACGGCATCCAACCCATCAACGCCAGCATAAAGGGAACGTTCGCCCACTGAAAAATTATCGGCTCTGGCAACGTGGAATCACCCTCGGCCCCCTTTGCAAACGCTAAGATGAATGCCCAAATCGTGCATACGGAGAGCAGTGAAACCACTACTTTTGCCACTAAATCCAGCGCTTTGTAACGGCCAATTAGCACAATGGCCAAGCAGCTTAGGGCAACGGCAGCGGTGGCAACGGGTAATGTAACAAAAGAGCGATTAATCAATCCCTGCAGCAGCGCGCCCGTGCCAATGCAAAGGGCGACAATATTCAAGATTCCGCTGATGAATAGAATGATTGTTGCAGTCCAAAAAATCCCCACGCTGCGCTCCTTGTAACCGTGCAGCATGGTTTCCTGCGTGGAAATATTGTATCTATACACATACTCAAAAAACGGGAATTTTAAAACATTCACTAAGATTACAATCCACAACAATCCCCAACCAAAATCAGCCCCTGCCACGGTGCTTTGGTAAATATGGCTTCCGCCAATCGCGGCCCCTGCCAGCAGGATTCCCGGCCCAAGACTTCTGAGAATGCTGCGCGAACTCATTCTGTGATTCGGGTTTTGTAGCAACGCGGGTTGAGTCATCGTTCGTTAGGTCTCTTTTTGAATTTCGTGTGCCTACTTTTATGTAACATTTGCATAGATTGCTGGGGTCTTCTACAAAACAGCGGGAAAGCGTAAACAAATTTCACGCTTTCCCTTGCAGCTGGAGCAACTTGTATCTGTTGCAAAGCGGTTGGAGTTTAGATTTCCCTAGACCTTTGTTTGGCCTTGTTTGAATCTGGCTTTATTAAACGAATACGCTAATACCAACGAAATCAACCGAAGGAGTGATATTGTGCCCAAGCTCGCCGTCACATATTACGTTGCCCCTTATCCCTCAAATGAATTTTGGGACGCTGATCTTGCAAAGATCAAAAAATCAGGGTTCGATGCCATTCAAGTCATTATGCCTTGGGGGTGGATTGAACCCAAAAAAGATCAGTTCCAGTTCGATGATTTCGATCAACTTTTTTCCAAAGCTGAGGAAGCGGGACTCAATGTCATTCCCATCTTGAAACCTGAATTTCAGCCCCGTTGGGTTTGGTCGGCGTTTCGTGATGCACGGCTAACAAAAAACAACACGCTCCATTTAGAAGAAATTTCAACCCCCCGCGGCCTATTCCCCGGTTGCGACCCCGATTCGCCGGACGTGTGGGAGCGGATGTCTGGTTTTCTGCAAAAGGTTGTTAAACGATACGCGGATCGGCCGAACCTGGAAGCTTGGGTTGCTTACCAATTAATGGAAACCTACCCCCTGATTACGGATCCCTCAATCATGCGCGGGTACCAAAAATGGCTTCAGGACGAATTCCAAAACATCAACGAACTCAACAAGCGTTGGCGTCGCCGTTATTTGGATTTCGAGGATATTCTCCCCACCGGCACGGAGAATGAAGGAAGCCCTGAGTACCTAAGCTTTCTTCGGTATCACAACGTTCGCATGGTTCGCCACGCACAAGCCAGAATCTACATGATTCGCTCCGCTGATCCTTCCCATAAAGTTGTGGTTTACGGAAATAAACCCTTCATGCGCGTTCTGGAGGAGCAGGACCTTACCACACGGCCGTTCCCGGCGGGCAATGATTGGGCGCTTGCTGAAGCGGGTGATATTTCCGCCTGCGCCTGCTTTCCAAAGTGGGGGCAAAGAACCGATTCTCAACGGGATGTGCGGCTGCGTTTTCAAAGCTCAGCAATTGCAGAAAAACCTTTTTGGTTGGGTGAATTTCACCGCGCCAAGGATGCAAATATTTCGCCCGCTGCTTGTACGTTGGATCCCGCTTTATACCAACGTTGGCTTTGGCAAGGTATTGCCATGGGGGCACAAAACGTAAGCTTTTTCCGCTGGAAGGATGAAATCACCGGCCCTGCCGCCGGGTACTTTGGCTTTGATGGCAACGATGGTAAGGCAGATGAACGGCTGGAGGCCTTGGCGGCTTCAATCAACGTTTACAAAAACAACCGCGAGCTGCTGGATGCCTGCAAGCCCGTGAAACCCAAAGTTGCGGTTCTCTTCAGCCCAAGTTCCTACAACCTTTATTACACGCGCAACCAAGCCGAACATTATTGGCGGGGGTTCTATGATTATTGCCTCGCACTTTCTCAACTGGGTATTTCTTACAAAATTGTGGAGGAGACAAAAACGGAAAGCTTGAACGATGTTTCCGTGCTCTTTATTCCGCGATTAGCTATTCTACCCAGCGAGCTGGAGTTTGCCCTCAATCAGCTTCTTGCGGCGGGCTCAACAATTTTTGCCGAGGCCGAATGCGGCGCTTACAGTGCAGACGGCAGTTTGGTTCAAAACCGCGACCGCTGGATTTCACGTCGTTCGCATATTCTGGAAAAAAGCCCTCGTTCCTGCACCAACAGAACGGAAAGTATTCTCCTAAACGGAGCGCCGTTTCTCTTGAATCACGGAAACCTTATTTTCCCCTTAGAATCAAAAGAGGGCAATATCCTCCACACGCTGGATTCCGAGGGTGAATCCTACCCGCTCTTGATATCCCAAAAAGTGGAATCGGGAATGCTGTACGCCTTTGGCGGCCATTTAGGCGGCAACGGAAACAGCCCCGGTGTTGACCCAGCATCCTACACGCCCCGAGGATTGCCGGATCTTTTTATGGCGATTCTAAAGCAATCAAACTTCACGGATTACGAAAAAATCGTCTTTCCACAGCGCAAAGCAAACGGTCATGTAAGCGTGCAAGCAGCGGAATCCAACGGCAAGAAACTCTTTTTCGTCTTCAGCGATGGAGATTATAACGAAGTGGGTCTTCGTGTGCCAGAGGGAACCTTCACCGCGGGCGCTAAAGAACTCCTGACAAATTCACAAGTTGCCGTTCGCACCCGCAATGAAGGGGTAAAGGGGCAAGACTTACGTATACCGCTTAGCAAATGGGGCGTTGCTGTTTTGGTTGCTGATTAAAGCTGATGAGCAACTAAAAAAATGCACCGCCTGATGGAGATTACCGAAACTGGATTGTACCTGCAAGTATGACATCAAACCCTTTGGTAATTGAACCGGGCCAAAAAAAAACACGGTATTGGTGGGACTTGTGGGAATACCGTGAGCTCTTCTTTTTTCTAACTTGGCGGGATGTTGCGGTTCGCTACAAGCAAACGCTGCTCGGCATTGGCTGGGCCGTTTTTCAACCGCTGATCAGCATGATCATTCTTACGGTGGTGTTTGGCTCCATTGCCCGGTTAGACGATCAAACCAACGTTCCCTACGCGTTCCTAGTGCTTACCGGCATTCTACCTTGGCAGCTGTTTACTACCATCCTAAACGCCGCTAGTAATAGTTTAGTTGCCAGCTCGCGGTTATTCACGAAAGTCTATTTTCCCCGTTTGCTAATACCCATCAGTGTGGTGGGTGTTGCGTTGGTCGATTTTTTAATCTCGTTCGCCCTTTTGCTGATCATGGCATTAGGGTATTTGGTTTTTGCTGATGGGGTGTTGCTGATTTCGCCCCGATTGCTTTTGCTTCCGGTGCCCATCGTTTTTGCCTGCATTACGGCCCTCAGTATTGCCATTTGGTTTGCCACGCTGAATGTCAAGTACCGGGACTTTCGCATTATTATGCCCTTTGTTGTTCAGTTCGGCGTGTTTTTAACGCCGGTTGGGTATTCAAGCTCAGTGGTGGAGCGGTTTCCGTTGCTTCTCATCTTGAATCCCATGGCACAAATTATCGATGGATTTCGCTGGGTTCTGCTCGGGCAGGAAAGCAACCTGGATCCGTATAAGTTAACCGTTAGTTTTTGCATGGTAGGCTTGATTCTTTGGAGCGGAATTCTATACTTTCGCCGTGTTGAAGATCGTTTGGCTGATGTTGTTTAGCAACTGTTGCTCAGCGAATGTGCTCTTGCCTACAATGTTACGTGCGTAATGCAGAAAATATAAACTCCTCCGAAGTGCCAATGGAAGGCTAATTGAAAACGAGTTGTACTCATGTCGATTGCCATTAAGGTTCAAAATTTATCCAAACGGTACTCCATTCAAGCCAGCAAAGGCGTGGACTTAAAGGGAACCTTGCGCGAATCGCTTTCCCGCTCGGCTGTAAACGCGTTTCGCCGAGTGCGTAATATTGCATCTATGGATTTTTCTACCAACCCCAACATGCAGGAATTTTATGCCCTTCGTGGGGTGGAATTTCAAGTTCAACAGGGTGAAGTTCTCGGGATAATTGGTCGTAACGGCGCCGGGAAATCCACACTCCTGAAAATCCTGAGTCGCATTACCGAACCAACCACCGGCAGGGTAGAGTTGTACGGCCGGGTTGCCAGTTTGCTTGAAGTAGGTACGGGCTTCCACCCGGAGCTTACGGGCCGGGAAAACATCTTCTTAAACGGCGCGGTTCTGGGAATGCCTCGGCGTGAAATTCAACGCAAGTTCGATGAAATTATTGCCTTTGCCGATGTTGAACAATTCCTTGATGTGCCGGTAAAACGCTATTCATCGGGAATGTTTGTGCGCTTGGCCTTTTCCGTTGCTGCCCATTTGGAGCCTGAAATCCTTGTTGTAGATGAAGTGCTCGCGGTGGGTGATATTGCCTTTCAGCGCAAATGCATTGGTAAAATGAATGAAGTTGCCACACAAAGCGGAAGAACCATTTTGTTTGTTAGCCACCAAATGACAGCCGTTCAACGCTTGTGTAATTCCGCCATTGTGCTGGAAAAAGGAGAAATTATTTTCACCGGAAGCGTTCAGCAAGGAATTTCCAAGTATGTTGAAACCACCTCTGAAAATTTAGGAAGCGGCGAAAACCTGCAACAGCGCCCTCGTCCCCGTTGGTTTAAGCGTACATTCCCTTTATACTTGAACCGCTGCGTACTAATAAATCATGCGGGCCAAGCATCGGAAAATGTAAACTTTGCCGCACCGATTCGGTTGCTTTTTGAGTTCCACTCTGAAAAGTCCCTTTCGGATTTTACTCTGAAAATATTCTTGGACTCGCAAACCCACACAAGAGTTCTCACTGTGCAAAGCGATCAAGCAAGCGTTTCGTTCTCGTTCCCCGAACCAGGAACGCAGCGAATCTTAGTTGATTTAGGAATCCTGCACCTAATCCCCGGAATCTACACTCTAAGCGTAGCAGCAAGCCGTTTAGGAAGCGTTTTGGACCGTGTGGAGCAGGCTTCTTCCTTCCAGGTGCTTCCGGTAAGTGAAGTTGATTCACTTCTGCCACAGGATCAAAGCGGAATCATTGCGCCCCCTGTTACATGGAATCAGCTTCAAGATCAGCAAGAGATTGAAAGCCTAATCGTAGGCAAATCGGGAGCAGAATCGTGACAAAAAATTGTATCATCCTAGGCGCACCCAGAAGTGGTACCAGCATGACCGCCGGGTGCGTTGCAACAGGTGAGTTCTTTACCGGCAACAATCCTCTGGATCTACAAGAGGCAAATCCTCAGGGATTTTTTGAAGATCAAAAAATCAATTGGATCAACGACCGCATCATTCTGCTCAGCCGCTCCGGCATTCTTTCCCACTCAAAATATGCAATCCCAATCATGGGGAAACTCAACGGCCTTTACAATCAATGGACAACTCTGTTGTCACTTGAATGCACCATTGGCAGCAATCAGCAGGTGCTGAGCGAAATTTTTCAAATGACAGAAAAAACTCCCTTCAGCTACAAGGATCCACGATTCTGTTACACCCTTCCCGTGTGGTTGCCTTACCTGAAAAACACAGTGTTTGTTTGTGTATTCCGCAACCCCTCAGAAAACGCCCAAAGCCTGGTGAAATTCTCCAAAGTGAATTTGCCAAATAAACGTAAAATTAATACTTTAGCCAAGGCTTATAAACTTATATATTGTTTATACTCTCACGTGTTGGAGCATCAACGTAATGATAAAAATTGGATCTTCCTACACTACCACCAAGTTCTAGATAAATCTGGAATTGCCTTGCTGGAAGAAAAATTAGAAACCCGTCTTGATTCTACATTCCCAGATTCAACTCTTTACCGCAATCGCCCCGCGGGAGAAATCCCCGAGGCTAACCTTGAAATTTATCTACGGCTTTGCGCATTAGCGGGGTACAAGGACAATGAACTCAGCTGATGTTTTTTTGGATGTTAGCGTGGTACTTTGCACGTATAATCCTAGGCGACAAATTCTGGAGCACACTCTGCGCGGGCTTCGCGAGCAAAGCCTTGATCAAGCCCGTTGGGAACTGATTATCGTAGACAACGCCTCGTCGGAAAATGAAAAACCCACAGAGGAATTACTCCATGGAATCCGCAACGCAACAATCATTCACGAGGCAAAACCAGGCCTAACAAATGCGCGCTTGTGTGGCATTCGCTCTGCAAAAGGCTTAATATTGGTTTTTGTTGATGATGATAATGTTCTTGCCAGCAACTATTTGCAGGTTGCCTTTGAACTTGCCCAAAAAAATCCCGCCTGGGGGGCCTTCGGCGGAAAAGTAATCGGCGTATTCGAAAAACCCCTACCACAACCCCTTCGCCCGTTCGAAGGGTATTTAGCCTGCCGTAATCTACCCATAGATGAGTTTATTCTAACTAAACAACATCTCACAAAAACACACTTTGGCAGCGTGGCAAAATATCTTCCGTTGGGCGCCGGTTTGGTTTTGGTAAAGCCTGCAATTCAACAAATACTCAGGGTTTTAGAAGAACGCTCGCAGATTGTATTTAGCGATCGAATCGGGAAAGATTCATTAGCGTGCGGTGCAGACTATGAAATGAGCTTAATTCTCCTTACAACTGATTGGAACGTTGCCTACACCAATCAACTGAGCCTTGATCATTTGATTGCTTCATTCCGAACGTCTGAGGATTACCTTGCAAAATTAGTTTTTGAAGCGAAACGAACTTGGGTCTTCTTAACGTCAATTTATAATGTATGCCCGTGGAATTCCATTCACCCTTCAACCAAGTGGTTTAGAATGATTAGGTCTTACTTTAAATTGCGTGCTTGGAAGGGCGGAAGCGAAAGACTCAACTGGAAAGGAAGCTGCGGCGTTTGTAGCGCACAGGCCGAGCTGGTAGGCTTTAGGCGTTGCAATGAGCACGTGATTCGCCAAGTGGCAGAGCTGAATCATGGTTGATCTAAGTATCGTAATTACGGCCTACAACAGGCCCAAAGAATTAGTGTGGACGATTGAAAGCGTGCAAGCAGCTGCGCAACACTGCGGTCGTAGTTTTGAAATACTCGTTGTTGATGATGGTTCAATCCCACCAATATCAGATGTAATTCAGGCAAATGAATATCATAATCTGCGAATACTTTATCAGGAAAATAAGGGGTCTGCGTCTTCAAGATTAAATGGATTGTTAGAATCAAAAGGTGTATTTGTATTTCTAACAGATAGTGATGATTTTGTAGTAAAGGATAAATTTTCAAAACACATAGAACTTATGGAGAAAACATCGGCTGATTGTTCTTATTGCCGTGAGCGTAAGATTTGGTTGAATGAGAACCGGGAAATTCTAAAGGTGGAAGTTTTAGCTGCTCATTCGCCTGTTACAAACTCGGTGGATTTATTGATTGGCAAAGATTTGCGTTCGAATAACTTGGTCTACAAAGGTGATAAAATACGCTCCGTTCTCGCAAACGCCGTACTCCCACCGCATCGGGCGTATAGTCCTTCCGGTGATCATTACATCTATTATAATTTAGCAACCGCCCAAATGAGCATAACAGGTACTGATGAAGTTCTTAGCGATTATTGCATATATCAGGAAGGTCAACTTTCTGACAAACGAAGTGAGCTTGCGTTTTCCGCGCTTCGATTGAATGAAGATTTTATTCGCAGTTGCCCGAAAGGGGAGCAACGACAACTCATTCTTCCCTTACTTGCAGAGAGAATCTTTAAGAGTTGGCGCCGATTGCCCAAGGGAACTCCAAAGATTCACCTTCAGCGTTTGGAGGCGTTAATGTCTTACATGCCAAAAGTGGATTACACCCAGTTTGGTGGCAGTAAATTTCGGTTTCTAGCTAAAATCATCGGGCCAATTGCCGCGGGCAACCTGCTTCGTACGTTGAGTAAACGAACGTTTGATAATGAATACGCTGTTACCGCTCAACAATATGAAGCGTTGTTTGAATCGTATATGGATTCTCAGGAAAATATTTGATGAACCCACTAGTTACAATTATTATCACATGCTACAATTCAGAAAAGTATATACATCAAAATGTGATGAGTGTTCTTCAACAGACTTATGGGCAATTAGAAGTGATTGTTGTGAATGATGGTTCTACGGACCAATCTAGGACTATACTAGAAGCTTTTAACGATCCTAGATTGCGCATCATACATCAAGAAAATCACGGGTGCAACCACGCCAGAAATCAAGGCTTCAAATTGTCGCAGGGTGATTATCTAATGTTTCTTGATTCTGATGATTTATTGCACCCCAGCAAAATTGAAGAGCAGGTAAGAATTGTTGAAAAACAAACTACTGACGTGTTAATTTCTGGTGCTTGGCTTAGTTTTGAAACGAGCGTTGAAGAGACAACGTTTTCTCAAAATCCGTTGTTTCGCAACTTCAACGATCCCATTGAATACATTCTCACGGCTTGGAAGACCAACAGCATGATTCAGCCGGGAGTTTGGCTTATTTCGCGTAAACTGATGGAACATGCTGGGTTGTGGAATGAAGAGTTGAGAAGCGATGATGATGGCGATTTTATTATTCGCTTACTCTGCAAAGCTAGTTGTGTACTCTACTCGGAAAAATCAATTTTGTATTACCGTGCGAAACATGCAGGAAGCCAAAGTGCCCAATCCAGCGCCAAGCACATGAATTCTCGGTACAAAGCAGCAGTACTTCAAACACAGTTTTTACTTCAGCATGAAAACAGCACACGCACGCGTAAAGTAGTTGCTGACCGCTGGATGTTTCGAGCCTACGAGCTGATGCTTTACTCCGTCCCTCTTGGGCGCAAAGCACGATCAAACTCAATTCGTTTCGGTCATTCCACCGTCATTCTTCCCGAGACAAAAATTGTTCGCATTCTCAAAAACATCATCGGGCTAACGTATGCCCGCAGGATTCAAGGCTTAAGTTACCAAATCAAAAAAACGTGGCGAAAATAATGGCGCGCATTCAACTCATTATTCCCGCCCATTTATGCATGGTTCCCCGTCCCCAAAAGGAGGCTGTTGCGATTGCAGAGCTTGGGCATGAAGTGCTTGTAACCGGTGTTTGGTTTGATGAAGAAAAAGCGGCGCTTGATCATGAACTTCAAGCGCGAATGAATATTCAATTCACGCCGGCGGTGGATTTACGCGCTGCTTCAATGCCATCAGTTTTTGGCCGTTTCATTTCACGTTTGCAAAACTATGTGGCAAAAAACCTTTATGCTCAAGCTGGTTATGTTTCGCCTCAACTTTATGGTGTTGGCGTTCAAGCACTTTATCAACAGGCTTTGAACAATCAAGCTGCACTAATAATTGCGCACGGCGAAGCCGGGTTGTGGGTTGTTCATGAGCTAAAAAAGAAACGTCACAACGTCGGGGTAGATTTTGAAGATTGGTACTCAAAGGATTTGCTGCCCAGTGCACGAATACATCGGCCGATCAAGCATTTGGCGAGAATGGAAAAAGCATTGCTTCGCTCCTCATCGTACTGTGTTACAACGTCGAAAGTATTATCAAAAGCCTTAGGAACCTGGGCAAATGTAGAACCGCCAAAAGTTGTTTATAATGCCTTTCCAGATGAAGATCATTCATTGAGCTCCGTAAGTTCGTCTGCTCATTTCACGTGGTTTTCTCAAACCATAGGCCCGGGTCGTGGATTAGAATTATTGTTTGAAGCGTTGCGGAAGATTCAACCGATTGATGATTGTACGATTACACTGCGAGGGAATTTACGAACGGAATATAAACAATGGTTGCACCGTGAAATACCGACTAATTGGGTGAATAAAATTGAAATTCTAGCGCCTGTCCCCCCCTGGAAGCTTCACCACGCGCTTTCATGTGCAACAGTTGGGTTGGCGTTGGAATCTAATCAAATCGTCAGCAGAAACCTTACAATAACAAATAAAGTCTTTCAGTATTTGCAAGCAGGTTTACAAGTTCTTGCAACTCCAACTGCAGGTCAGCAAGAGGTTCTGCGAACAAAAAAATCATTAGCAACGCTGCTACATTCTTGGGACTCAACTGAACTTGCAAAGGCAATACAATACAGTTGCGAAAATCCTCTTTCTAATGAAGACCGGTTCAAAATTATAAACTTCCATGATAAGTATTTCTCTTGGGCGAAACAAAAGCTTGTAATTCAACATGAAGTAGAACGTGCACTTTCATGAAAAAATTAAAACGAGTGCTGATTGTATCCCCCCATTTTCCCCCCACAAACGCCGCAGATTCTCAACGCGCGAGAATGGCAATTCCTTATCTTGAGCGAAACAATTGGCAGGCAGAAGTTTTGTGCATTCACCCCGATTGCATTTCAATGGCACAAGATCCATGGCTGTTGAAAACACTTCCAACCAGATTGAAGATTCATTCTGTTTATGCCGAAACAGCTTTTAGGAAACTGGCGGCCAAAAGTATTGGAATCAATTCACTCTGGTTTCGATTCGGGCCTGCGTTTGACCGAAGAGGGACGCAGTTGTTGGCTTCAGGGAATTTTGACCTCGTGTTTTTTACAACAACTCAATTTCCGTTTATGTCGTTGGGGGTAAGGTGGAAAAAAATGTTCTCCGTCCCCTACGTGTTGGACTACCAAGACCCTTGGGTGAACGACTATTATCTGCGCACAAGCACAGCACCACCGGGTGGTTGGTTCCGATATTTACCACAATACATCAATGCAAAACGGCTTGAACCGCAAACAGTTCGCCAAGCAGGGGGAATTATTTCAGTTTCTCCAAATTATCTTTTATCGCTGCGCAAGTACAACGCTCATCCTGTTCAAAAGGTTCTACCGTTTGGCGCACCAATTCATGATTTGTCCCTTCTTCCCGATTTATTTGTAGAAACCGAAAAGGAATCAAATCCCCGTAAAACTTGGGTTTACATTGGCCGAGGTGGACCGGATTTGTTATTGCAGTTGAAGTGTTTTTTTCGTGCGATTAGAACGTTTCTGCATAAGAATAACACGCCAATCAACATCAAATTTATTGGGACAAATTACTACGGGAACTCAAGTTCAAAAAAGCCGATAGAACAATTAGCCATTCAGTGTGGGCTTATGGGTGTTGTGTTTGAATTCCCCGAACGTGTTTCTTATTCTGAGGCAATTCAACAAATGAAGCGCGCGGATGTAATCTTGATTATTGGTTCAAATGATTCTGCTTATTCACCGTCAAAAATTTACCCTGCTATGATGTGCAAACGCCCTTTGTTAGCCGTTGGTGATTCAGAATCAAAAGTCCATGAATTTGTACGGAGGTTTTCTGCGGGCGAACACTTTATCACCGATCAACCTGAATCAACAATTGCTGCAATTGAATGGGCCTTGAATCAAGATTACCGTAAGCCGTTTACAGATATTAATCGTGAAGAGTTCAAGCAAATTACTGCCCCTGCAATGACAAACCGTTTGTGCTGGGTGTTTGACCGTGCAATTGAGAATGCATCATGAAACGACTCGTTATCATTGCATCGCACCCGATTCAATATTACGCCCCGTGGTTTCGCTATTTGCATCAGCAAACTGAACTACAAATTGAAGTTCTTTATTTGTGGAACCCGAGGGGTGGAAATCATTTTGATCAAGACTTCAATCAAACAGTTGAGTGGGATGTTGATTTGCTCTCCGGTTATCCGCATCGTTTCATCGAAAATATTTCTCCTAAGCCGGGAACTCATTACTGGTATGGGCTGAATAATCCGACCTTGTTTTCTACGGTTGTTAGCCTGCGCCCTACGGCTGTGTTGATGACAACACTCTTCAACTATTCTGCAACTCAGTTTTTATCTCGTTGGTCGTTCGGAAGGTTTTCACGGGCGCCTATTTTTTTTAGAGGTGATTCGCATTTACTTTCACCCAATGCTAAATATTTTAAAGAGAATATTAAATATTTTCTGAAGTGCCAAATATTTAAGCAGTTTGATGCAATTCTACCCGTTGGAACGGCAAACGAAAATTATTATCTCAACCACGGTGCAAAGAAAAACTGTTTATTCCGTTCGCCCCATGCAATTGATGCCATCCGTTTCATGGAAGCTAAACCTCAGGCTGAAGTGCACGCACGCAATTGGCGAAACAAGCTGGGCATTTCAGAGAACGCATTTGTGTTTTTATTTGTGGGCAAACTTATCAACAAAAAAAGACCCGACCTTTTGCTTAGTGCTTTTCTGAATGTGCACAGTAAATTGAGTGAAAAGCAAAAGGCTGATTGTCACTTAGTGCTCTGTGGCACAGGCGAGTTAGAGGCTGAAATGCGGCGCTTGGCTAATCATCATTCTGCCATTCATTTTCTTGGATTTGCAAATCAGCAATCCATGCCAGCAGTATATTGTTTGGGAACGATGCTTGTATTGCCCAGCGAAGGGAATTCAGAAACGTGGGGTTTGTGCGTAAACGAAGCAATGACCATGAACCGACCTGCATTAGTAAGTACGCATGTTGGTTGTCAGCAGGATTTGGTTGAGCACAGAGTGACAGGCTTGGTATTTCCAGCCGGAGATCAACAGGCTTTAGAAGTGCAAATGATGTACGCTCTCAGCAACAAAGAAATTGTCAATCAGCTTGCATCGGCCTCGGGTAAGCGCATTTCAAAGTTTACCTACAAACAAGCAACAGCTGGGTTGTTGAATGCTCTAAAATTTGTCAAAGCATCCAAGGTCAAATAGGTGTAAACTCCGATGAAAGTTTTGATTGTTACTCCTCAAATTGAACCATCCTCTGGCGGGATTCAGCGTTACAGTTTTGCCCTTTCATCTGCTTTGGTCAATCTTTTGGGTGCGAAGAATATCGAGGTTCATTCGCTTTTGGATGTAAGCGCGATTGAATTAGAGAATCCGACAAAAATGTTCGTTGCGAGTGGTGAACGCTCACCCTTTATTCTACGATTAGTTGCTCGGTGTTTTGCGTTTCAACCAACATTCATTTGGTTTACGCATGCTAATCTTTCACCCCTTGGTTACTACTTAAAAACTTGTTTTGGAATTCCCTACATTGTCTCTGCCCATGGGGTTGAAGTGTGGTCTGCGGTAAAGCCTCAAGTTGGAAAAGCGTTGCGATCGGCAAAGTTCGTTTGCGCGGTTAGCACATTTACCGCTGGTGTTTTGCTGCGGAAAGGTAAAATAAAAACATCGCAACTAATTCTGCTGCCCAACACTGTGGATGAAAAACATTTCACCAGTTCCAAATCCTTATTCAAACAAATGTATTCCCCTAAGAACAGGTCGAAAGATAAACCTTTTACAATGTTAACCATTAATCGGTTCGAGCGGCAAGAAGCGTACAAAGGTTACCGCGTAGTGTTACAGGCATTCCCGGAGATTGTTGCCTCCATTCCGCACGTTCAATGGATCATCGGCGGAAAAGGAAATGATCTGGATGGATTTCGCCAAGCGGTGTTGAACTCTGGATTATCAGATCATATTCAGCTTCCCGGTTTTATACCTGAGTCTGATTTACCCCGGCTTTACGGCCAAGCTGATTTGTTTGTAATGCCCAGCGCGTTAGAAGGGTTTGGCATCGTTTACCTAGAATCCATGTGTTGCGGAACCCCGTGCCTTGCCGGCAATCAGGACGGCGCCCGAGATCCCTTGCGCAACGGCAAGGTGGGCTTTTGCGTTGATCCCTATTCCCCCCGCAAAATTGCCGAGGCAGTTATTTCATACTCCAAGGGGGAATCGCACATTTCACCCTTGAGTTCCTTTCAACTTCGCCAGCAGTGTATTTTTCATTATGGATCAACCATATTTCACCGCCGATTGAAACGAATTTTGACTCGATTCTTTGATGCTCCCTAAATCTGAGACTATCTCCGTTCTTCAAGTTGTTCCGTGCGTGAACATCCAAATCGGTGGGCCCTCCTACTCCGTTCCACGACTTGCGCAAGAAGTTCAGCATCAAGGTTTTCGTTCGCTATTGTTTGCGTTGGAATACCGAAATCAAGGCCCCATTAATCGGGCTCCGGGAGTGCGAACAATTACGGTTTCCGTAAGCCCGCTTTCAGAGAAGCTGCGCGGTTTTTCCCGAAGAGGCACAAAATGCTTGCACGCTGTTTCCCACCACGCGGATTTAATCCACAACCACGGGTTGTGGATGGGGCCGAATTTCGCCGCCCGCCAAGCTGCACAACGCCGTGGATTGCCGTATATCATTTCGCCCAGAGGAATGCTGAATAGCTGGTCGTTAAATCACCATTCCTGGAAAAAAAAATTAGCGTGGTCGGTTTACGAAAAATACAACATACGCCAAGCGGATGTAATCCATGCAACCTCAGATCAAGAAGCTGAAGAAATCCGTAAACTCAAACTTGGAAAGCCGATTGCCACCATTCCAAACGGCGTGGATTTGCCCAATGATTTACCTCAGGCAAACCGCAACCACTTGGAGCGGTTGTTTCCAGAGTTGAAGGAGAAACGGTGGATTTTGTTTCTCTCAAGAATTCATGAAAAAAAAGGGATTGATGATTTACTTGTGGCGTGGGCTCGGCTTGAAAAACAGTTTCCCGATTGGCACCTGATCATTGCGGGTTCTGATTTTACAAATCACAGTGAAAAATTACAAGAGCTTACCTACCAATTTCGCCTAGGGCATCGACTCACCTTCACCGGCCCCCTTGCGGATATTCGCCGCTCCAGCGCGTTACACTTTTGCGATATGATTGTATTGCCCTCCTACAGCGAAAATTTTGGGCTTGTTGTTGCCGAAGCTTTAGCCCACAAAAAACCGGTGATTACAACAACCGGTACACCTTGGCGGGTTCTTGTTGAAAAAGATTGCGGCTGGTGGATTGAAAAAACCCCAGAAAATCTTGAATCCACCCTGAAATTAGCCCTAAGTTTACCGAAAGAGCGGTTAGAAACCATGGGAGAAAACGGATTCAAATTAATTACGGATTCGTATTGTTGGGAACCAATTGGCAAACAAATGGCATCAGTTTATCATTGGATTCTCAAGCAAGGGCCTAAACCTTCGTGCATCAATTAACGCCAACCCCCCTCAGCATTACCATACTACTAGGGCCCTTCTTTTCAATCCCACCCGCACCGTGCGGTTCTGTTGAGCGGTTGTGGTTCCAGTTAGCGCAGCAGTTTGTTCGCAAAGGGCACAAGGTAACTGTGGTATGCCGTAAATGGGGTAATGAGCCTACTGTGGAAGTAAACGGTTCCCTTACCATAATGCGGTGCTGCTCCTTTGAAGCACCTAAAAGCCTTGCGGTTTCCGTTTGTAAAGATGCTCTTTACAGTTTGCAAGCAGCGCAAAAAGGCCGTGGGGCGGATGTTGTTGTGACCAACTCCATTACGCTTCCCTTGGCGGCTTCACTTTGCAAAGCGCGAAAAACCAAGTTATTCGTCAACGTGCAACGCGTTCCAAAGGCGCAATACCACCTTTACAAACATCTTCCAATCGAGCGGTTTTTAGCGCCTTCAACACACATGCGCAACTTGCTGATTGAAAAAATTCCGGAACTTGAAGCGCGCAGCTGTGTGGTAGGAAATCCCATTGATGTTGAAGTCTTCAAACCCGCACCCGAGCGGAAAACCCCTCAGGAAACAACCATTTTGTATTCCGGTCGCTTACACCCGGAAAAGGGCTTGGAACTCCTGATCAACGCCTTTGTGGAACTTCGCCGATCAGTTGAACAAGTCAAACTCAAGATTCTTGGTCCCCATACTATCACCGATGGCGGCGGGGGAGAAGATTACCTACGGCATTTAAAGCAGGTTTCAGCAGGGGAGCCGGTGGAGTTTTTACCCGCTATTTACGAGCGCACCTGCTATGCAAAGGCCCTTCAGCAGGCAACATTATACACCTACCCCAGCATTGCAGAACTTGGTGATGCATCGCCCGTTGCGCCGCTGGAGGCAATGGCAACGGGCCTTGTTCCGGTTTGCTCCAATCTATCGGTCTTTCGCGATTATCTTGAGCCAAATGTCTCCGGCTTAATGTTTGATCACCGCGTTCCTGAAGCGCCAACACGCCTTGCAGAGCAATTTGAGTTCTTATTGAACAACCCGGAAGAACACCAAAAAATGAGCGCAAACGCCATTAAGCGCTCCCAAGAATTCTCAATCGAGCGTATTGCCGACGCCTACCTACAAGTCTTCGCGCAGTAGTTTTACACGAACTCTTCATTCCCACAATTCTGCGCAGCCGATGCTCAACTATTCCGCGAATTCCCCCTAATCATCGTGTGTGTGAGGAAAGATTTTATCAGCTGAAACCATCCGGCCAGAAATTGGCTGTTGATCCATCAGCGGCGGAAGTGCTCCATATACCTTGCCCAAGATTGACTCTATTCGATACAACACCGCGACTATTGCTTCTGTAAAACTTACTCCAACGGAAACACATCTATGCACCCCATATTAGCGCTCAAAGCATTTTTTCGTGTCCTTGCCAAAGGTGAACCCCAGCAGCTAACCCCGCCCCCCGAAACTGCGTTTCAGGGTTCCCGTGAACCCGCAGTGCAGCTATTAGCGTTGCTACAAAAAGAGGGGCGCTTAGTTGATTTCCTGATGGAAAACCTGGAAGGCTTTACCGATGCTGAAATTGGCGGAGCCGTGCGCCCGATTCATGGGGCCACAAAAAAGCTTTTTCAAGACCGCATCAAGCTGGTCCGCATTCAGGATGAAAACGAGGGCACAACGATTTCAGTCCCCGCCGGGTACGATGCATCCCGCATTTGTATTACCGGCAATGTTTCCAATGAACCTCCGTTCAGCGGCATTGTGCGCCATAAAGGTTGGGCTGTTTTGGAGTTGAACTTGCCAACCGTTCCCGCCGGGGCGGACCCACTAGTCGTTGCCCCTGCTGAGGTGGA
>DAIOTT010000022.1:0-772 GCA_036751885.1 Candidatus Sumerlaeota bacterium | reverse complement strand
TTTTTGCACGCTCAGCAGCGGCGCATCAGTCTAAAATATCCCTTTGTTTATTCCTCAATCTTTAACTCTCCAATTAGGTAATATTAATGACTGAAAAAAGCCCCTATGTACTGGGAATCGATCTTGGAACAACAAACACAACGCTCTCCTATGTTTGCATTAACGATGTAAACGATGTTGAAGAGCTTGTGCCGCTTAAGGAATTTCCGATTCCGCAAGTCATCGCTCCCGGCGCAGTGGAGCCCTGGCCGCTGCTCCCCTCAACCGTTTATATTGCAGGCGAGTCAGAACTCCCGCCCGATAGTTTACACCTGCCTTGGCGTGCGGAAGGTTCCGTGGCACTAGGCGCATTTGCTCGCGAGCAAGGGGCAAAAATCCCCACCCGCTTTATACACTCCAGTAAATCCTGGCTTTGCCATGGGGGCGTAAACCGCAAGGATGCTATTTTGCCTTGGCAATCGCCCCACGAGAACGCCCGCCGTTCCCCCGCTGAGGTTGCCAAAATGCTCCTCGTTCACCTAAAAGAAGCCTGGAATCACGGGCAAAAAAACCAAGATTCCCCCGCCCTCTTTCAAGATCAACAGGCAGTGCTCTGCGTTCCGGCCTCCTTTGATGCCGAAGCCCGCAACCTTACCGTGGAAGCAGCCCAGCAGGCTGGCTTGAAGGATTTCACCCTGCTGGAGGAACCCCAAGCAGCCCTCTATTCTTGGATTCAAAACCTAGGGCGCAATTGGCGCGAACATGTTTCCGTTGGCGATGTCGTGCTGGTGGT
>DAIOTT010000021.1:0-29685 GCA_036751885.1 Candidatus Sumerlaeota bacterium | reverse complement strand
TGAACCTGCGATAGGTTTCCTCAACAACGGGTGAATCGCCGTCTGCCACAAGAGCCCCGTCCCTTACCCATAATAACCGGTGACACATTTCCCGCATTGTTGTAATGATATGCGAAACCAATACAATGGTGCACCCTTGATTATTTAGCTCTAGTATGCGCATCATCCCCTTTTGTTGAAAGCCCGCGTCCCCCACGGAAAGGATTTCATCAATCAACAGCACATCGGCATCCAAATGAAGCGCCACGCTGCAGGCTAAGCGCGAGTACATGCCAGAGGAATAGTGCTTCACGGGTTCAAGCAGGAAGTTCGGGTGCAAGCCTGAGAACTGAATGATGCGCTCCAACCGTTGAAGCACGGCTTCGCGGGAAATACCCATCATAATGGCATTGTAAAAGATATTCTCCATCCCGCTAAGCTCAGGGTGAAACCCCACGCCTAATTCCAGTAGCGAGGCAACCCGGCCACGCACATGAACTTGGCCCTGCGTTGGTTGAGAAATCCCAGCCATGAGTTTTAAAACGGTAGATTTCCCCGCGCCGTTTTGCCCCAGCAATCCCACACATTGGCCCTTGGGGATTGAGAATGAAACATCTTTTAAGGCGTAGTAAGGAGTGCTGTAAAAATGTTCAAACAGTTTGTTAAGCACCCAAGCACCAACCCGCGGGGATGCTCTTTTTTGTATGGCGTACTCTTTTGTAACGCCAACAAATTCGATGGCAGGCTTACCCGGGGTTTGGCGAACGGAGTTCAATTACGGTACGGCTTCATGCTTAGCGAAGCTCTTCCCCCAATTGGTGGCGTTTAATGGAACTTTCAAGCAAATGATTTGGCACAAGGGAGTTGAAGACCTGCACCTTGCCAGAATCATAATAGGCGTTGGCCAAACCGGTGCGTGTATCAAGAACTAAGAAGTCGCGTCCGTCCCCAAGGCTTAGAGCTTGGTAACGGCCGTTGGCTTCTTTATTCGCATCACCAAGAGCAAACACGGGAAGATCAATCAGCTTTGTATCGGTCTCAATCAGTGTAACATCGGCGTTCTTCAGATTAATGCCCTCCTTGTTACCCGAGAAGAAAACCTGCGTAATTGGGCCGCTATTAATGCCCGTGCGTTGCGGCTGTATTTGCTGTTGTGCAACGGCGAATACACCCCCGCCTAAAAGAAGACCCACGAAAAGGGCCGTTAGAGTTTTTGCGTGCTGATTCATAATTGTTGCCTCCGGCAATATTGGTTGAGTGCATGGTAAGCAAAAAACTGCCCGAAGCTGTAATGCCGTATTTTCAGCATTTTCTGAATACCACAGAAGAACTAGTGCAGCCGTGGAGGTATTTCTGCGGTTTGCCGAACCGCAATATTGCGCTTGCGAAGGTAATCTCGGGCTTCGGGAATGGAATACGTTCCGAAGTGGAAAATACTGGCGGCAAGAGCTGCGTCGGCTTTGCCTTCCGTCAGGGCTTCCGCTAAGTGCTCCAAGTTGCCTGCTCCCCCGCTGGCGATAACAGGAATGCCAACCGCCTCGCTAACGGTGCGGGTTAGGGCTAAATCATAGCCGTTTTTTGTGCCGTCGCCGTCCATACTCGTCAGCAAAATTTCCCCCGCGCCCAGCTCTTCCACACGGCGAGCCCATTCAATCACGTCGATACCCGTTGGAGTTCTGCCGCCGTGGGTGTAAACTTCCCACCCAAGATCAGGAACTTTACGCAGGTCTGCGGGTTCAGTTGAAGGCTGTGCCAGCGGATCAACTCTGCGGCGGGCATCAATGGCAACCACAATACACTGAGTTCCAAAGCGGTTGGCGGCTTCGCGAACAAATTCTGGCCGATTGACTGCCGGGGTATTGAGGGAGATTTTGTCTGCTCCGGCGTTCAGCATGGAGCGTATATCTTCAAGCGTGCGCAGCCCGCCCCCAACGGTTACAGGCATAAAGCAGTGGGCGGCTGTTTCCCGCACAACATCACGCATGATGCCTCGTTTGTCAGAACTGGCGGTAATATCAAGAAACACAAGCTCATCAGCGCCCGCTTTGTCGTAGGCAATTGCCGCTTCAACAGGATCCCCTGCATCGCGGAGGGAGACAAAATTAACACCTTTAACAACTCGGCCCTCTTTTACATCAAGGCAAGGGATGATTCGTTTTGCTAACACAGGTAAGTTTACTCCCGAAATGAAAGCAGTAAATTTGCAGAGCCAGACAAACGGGACAAGGGAGAATGTTCAGGTAAAGCTGATGAGCTGAACTCCTTCAATCGCTTCAAAGTCTTTGGCATTATGGGTTAACAACGGAATTTCCAACTAGACCGCCGTTGCGGCAATCCAAGCATTTTGAGGACTAATTTGAAATCCCCGCCGAGGCAGGGAGGTCATAATTTCCGCCCACTGTTGATTTATTTCAGCAGTTGAATGAATTATTTCATACTCAGAAATTTCACGTTCTAAAAATTCTTTCATTTTTTGCCCCCAGTTATTCTTAAGGGGCCAACGTAAGAGTTCAGCGTGAGTTTGAAAAGAAATTAAGTGAATTTGGTATGCAGGGAGTTGTTGTTCATAAAATTTACTGCGTGAATCTTTTTTGTGATGAATGAGACCACATTTGTATCCACCAAAATCTTCTTCATGATCGGTTTCTTTTGCGTTCTTCGTCTATCATTTGCACAAAATCATCTACTTCTTGATCCGATAAATTCAACGCGTTTATATTATGGTTGTGAGTTTCCCAATTGAAACTTTTTGGCTCCCGGCCCAGCAATCGGTGCAGCCGTTCATCTGGTGTTTCCAGCTCTTCACCTTCTTGGGACTTACCATAAGGCGCAGAATCCTCGTGAACTGAGTTTTCCGGCACGGAATCTTTCACTTTAGAATCACCTTGTATTGAATCCCTCTTCACTGGTCAAATTTGAGCGGTCTTAAGATCCTCTTCGCTGGTTTCGTTCATCGGTTTGGCGTTCATCACTTGCTCATAGATCTCAGGATCCACTTCCTCCCGCGGGCGGCCGTCGGCGATCCATTTGTCAATGGCCATAAATAATTGATCGACCATTTCATCTTCTTTGCATTTTCTGAGGACTTTCCCCAAACGGTAGATAACCCCTTGTCCGCGGCCTCCGGCAATCCCGAAGTCGGCTATTTGGCCCTCACCGGGGCCATTGACAGCGCAACCCATTACGGAAACACTGATGTTCTCTTTTGCGTATTGGCGCAGGCGCTCTTCCACGGCGTGGGCGTGTTTCTCCAGCGCAATTTCCACCCGGCCGCAACTTGGGCAGGAGATTAGGTTGGGCCCAGATTCCCGTAGGCCGGTAAACTGCAGGATTTTTTGCCCTACGAAAACCTCCTCCCGCGAATCGCCGGTTAGGCTAACACGGATTGTATCGCAAAGGCCTTCGTGGGCGAGCATCCCAATGGCAATACTGCTTTTGATTGTTCCCGTGCGCACGGTTCCCGCCTCCGTTAGGCCCACATGAAATGGGTATTCGCACCGAGAGGCCAATTCACGGTACGCGCGGACGGTTGTATCAACATCCGAGGCTTTTAGGGAAATCTTGATTTCATTGTAATCTAAGTCTTCCAAAAGGCGTATATGCTCAAGAGCGCTTTCTGCCATGGCAACGTGGGTAGACATTTCTCCCGCAAAGACTTTTTTACGCAGTGGGCGGCTGAGTGAGCCATTATTGACGCCGATGCGGATGGAGATTTTTCTTTCACGGCAGCGCGCCACAATTTCCGGAAGCTTATCCAGCCGGGCCAAGTTCCCCGGGTTAAGGCGAATTCCGCTTACCCCTGCATCCAACACCAGCAACGCCATGCGATAATCAAAGTGAATATCAGCGATGATTGGCACGGGGGCTTCCTTCATGATGTCACGAAAGGCCAGAGCCGCTTTTTCATCAGGGCAAGCAAGGCGCACAATATCGGCACCCGCTTCGGCAATCTGGTGAAGCTGGTTCAGCGTTGCCTCTACGTTGCGTGTATCCGTTTTTGTCATGGTTTGGATGCTAATCGGCGCACCTCCACCAATTTGAACGTTGCCAACAAAGACTGGGCGGGTTTTCCGGCGGGTGATTGACATAATAAAGGGCGCTTTCGAGGAAATAAAGGTTCGTCGTATAAAGTGAGTAACAAGAAGTAAACCGAGATTCGCATCAATAGACTGCAAGATTTTGAGGCATTTGGCGTTCAAATGTACGGATTAGCGCATAAAGTGGGTTGCCGGGTCGATTGGATTGTGCATTGATTTGCTTTCTACCAAAGGGAATATTGAACACGATTGCGCTGAAGCGTTCCGATTTTGCTGAAAGATTGTGAAAAAAGGAACGAATTTTGAGTTTCTTTACCCAAAATTGAAAGATGATATTTACTCACCAAACGGAACCAAATGCCAACAACCAATAAAATGCTGAAAAAAATGTGGCGGATGTACACCTCCATTACCTTTGGGTTGATTGTTCTTTCAATCATCGCCGGTGTGTGCATCTTCGGAACAATGTACTATGCGGCAAACTCAAGCCTTGGGGACAACGCAATCCCTTTGGCAAAGGATCGTGTATTTAGTGCTTGGTGGTTCTTCGCTTTGCTGGCGTTTTTCTTTGTACAGTTCGTAATCAGTACTTGGCGCGTAACAATTATGAGCCTAATGATTTGGTGGAAAACAGATTTCAGCCGTACGTCTGATCAGCTAAGCCGCTCGCTATCTTATTCGAAAATCAAAAGCGAAGGGCCCGAATCCATCGTCAATTCGCTTTCCAAAAAATTCACGCGCGTTCACATGCAAGGGAATAAAATCTTCGCCCACAAAGGAATTGCCAGCCGCTTAGGGCCAACAATTATCCATGCCGGAATTGTACTGATTCTTTTGGCTGGTATGGTTCGAATCATCCTTAATTGGCAGGGCATGATCATCAGCGAAGGGCGTTTTTCTGGTGTTGAAGGGGAAACACGATCAACCTTTTTTGCTCCCAAAGACTTAGGGCGAATTATCAATGATAATAATATTCAGGATTTCGATATTGGGTATGACATCAAAATTCATGATTTCGATGAAATTAAATTCGCCAACAGCCAAACACCTGCGTATTATTCCTCACTGGTGGAAGTAATAAACCGAGAAGATAAATCTTCCCGATTTATGAAGCTTGATATGAATCACAGCATGACGGTTAACGGCCTACAATTTCACCAGGCAAGTTTTGTCGCAATTCCCGAGGATCAGGGTTACCGTGTAAATTTTGATGTTCGTTACGCCGACTCCGGAGAACGCTTGGCGGTAACCGATGCATCCGTGGGGACGCGAGTTCAGATTGATCAATCAGACTATTACTTAGAAGTAGACGGTGAATTACCTGGCGCCGATTGGCGTATTTTCAAACTGAACGCAAAGAAAAAATCCATCGACCTTGTTGATCAGGGTAAACTTTTGCCCTCAAGCGAAACGGTTGGCATCCGCGTAAAAGCCTTAGAGTTTTTCCCGGATTTTGTTCTTAACACTGTGGAAGGGGAAGACGCACCAGTTCCAAGTTCTCAAAGCAACGTACCCAAAAACCCCGCCCTAATGTTGGAATTGTACCAAGGCGAACAGGCAATGGCAAAAACGATGATCTTTATGGATCAAGAGCTGAACAAAATGATGCCACAATCCAACCCGTATTTTTCCTTTCAATTTGATGATATTCAAACCCCGAAAGGAACTGCCGAAACAGAAGCCGATTTCGCAGATTTTGATTGGACCAATCCGAGCTCAGCTCGATTTATCCTCACAGCAACTGACCTTGAATCAGAAGAACTACTTCAATTTCCCCTCGTTATGCAAACCATGAGCGAAACCCTTGAACCAAGTGGCTTGGGTGCTGCGTTGCTTGGCCCTCAAAACGGTATGTTTGCTGTATATCCTCAAGGGCGCACCACACAATATGCCACCGTATTCACCGTCGTTCGCGAACCACTTACCCACTACAATACAATTGGGGTTGGTTTAATTTTCATTGGCGCTATGATGACATTTGTTTCGCGTTATAGAGCACTTCATGGTATTTGGAACCCCGAATCTAAGGAATTTGAATTCGCGATTATACCACGATTCGGTAAGCCAGATATGGATGAAGTTCAGCAAATTATCGGGATTTTGCAAAAACCAGAATCAAACAAAACACCATCAACAACTAAGCCTGTAACGACATAAATACAGGAGAAATTTCTGGATCCATGAAACAGATTAATCTATTCAACTCCACAGTTTTGATTGCTGTAATGCTGCTTGTAAATTGCCTGATTTCCCAAGCGGCGTTTGCAGAGGTAAAAACTCTTAGTGACGACCCCACAAGCAGGCTTTCTACGATTCCTTACGACGCAGAGTTTGAAGAAAAACTGCTCGCTGCGGGCATTGATCGCATTAGCGTTCGCCACGCAGGATGGAACGAGACGCTGCGCTCTTGGGCAATTATTAAGGTTTACGACCTCACAGGCCGCAAATCTATTGCTGGTCAGGACCCTATGTACACGGTACTTTCCCTAATGTACCAACCGGATTTGTGGTTTGATGCCGCCTTCCTCCCCGTGGAACACCCAAAGGTTGCTGAAATCCTAGAGACAAAAGGCAAATGGATCAGCCCAAAATTCATCTCAGACAGTCCTCACACGCTAGATCTGCAAAACGCCCTTTCGGAAGCCTTTCAACGCAAATCAGAGTTGGATGCCAAAGTCAAACTCCTGAACTCCGTAAAACAAACTTTACAATATAACATAGAAGAACCCGGATTGATTGAATCCTTTGTCCCTGAGAAAACTTCGCCCAATGTTTTCCGAAAGTATGTTGTAGACAAATCAGCCAGAGAAGAACTTGAAAACGAATATCAAGCTTTACGCGAAGTAGTGTCACAAGAAACTGCCTTTAGAAAAGCAGGTGAAAAGTTGCTGATGCGCTGGGGATTACCCAATTCATTCCGGGAGGAATTCTACATTGTTCCCGACGTAGAGGACGGCGATAACACTTGGCTTTCACCCACCCAAACAGCGGGTGCTCGCCTCACATCCTTCCTGAATCCAAACGATGCAAAACCTAAATCCTTGAGAGCCAGTGAAACAGATGTATTGCGCAAACGCAACATCGAACTCGGAAGCGCTGCTGCTGCCCTTGATTTAGAATTTATCAAGGCGTTTGAATCCTCTGATGCAGGGAACATAGGCGAATCTGTAAACACGTTTCTTGGGTTTGTAGAACAAGTGGATCTTTACCCTTCAGAGAATTACCGCGTGGTGAAAAACTTTTACGTCAGCTTTAAACCCATGGATGTTGCCACGTACATCTACCTGATATCAGCAATAGTTTTTGGGTTATTTGTGTTCTTTAGGCGCAATCCGCTTCGTTGGGCTGGGCTTGCACTTCTGATTATTGGCTTTTTAGTGCACACTTCCGGCGGTGCGATTCGGTTGTACCTTACAGGGATGATGCCCGTTTCAAACATGTACGAATCAATAACCTTTACGGCTTGGGCGGCGGTGCTCATCGGCGTACTTTTTGAACTGATTCGCGGCCGAGGTTATGAACTTGAAGGCAAAGCAGTGTTTGGCCTAATCACCTCAATTGTGGGCTTCTTGATGTTGATGGGCGTTGCGCAAATGCCCCTCCATGAATCCCGCATTCACCCGTTGCGCGCCGTGCTAAACAGTTATTGGCTAAACATACACGTCACTGCCATGCTCATCAGTTATGGGGCCTTCATGGTGGCAACGCTATTCGCCGTTACTTATCTGATAAAGTCCACCTTGCTGAAATCCTTCGGTCGGGAAACGTTCATCAAAGGTACAACGCCGCTGATGTCCGGCGAGGAAACCGAGTTGTTTATGTACCGCCTGATCCAAGTTGGTTGGCCAATTCTAACGGTTGGTGTATGCTTAGGCGCCGTTTGGGCCGATACAGCATGGGGTCGATATTGGGGCTGGGATCCGAAAGAAACTTGGGCATTTATCACTTGGATTGTTTATACAATCTACCTGCATTCGCGCATGGTGATGAAATACAAAGGGGCCGTTTCCGCCACGATTGCCTTAGTTGGATTCATCATGGTGATGATTACCTGGCTTGGCGTAAGTTACTTACCCTGGTTCGCTGGCGGGCTTCACACCTACGCTTCGCCCATGTGAAGGGCTTCTTTTGCAGATGACAGACACAACAAACTAAGCTTTACCTTTAGGCAATTGAGATTTTTCTCCTTCGCCTATTTTTTTGCCGAGCTGTTATGTTTCATCTAAAACCCTATCACGAGCTTCCGTTGGACGCGCCTCTTTACTTTCTAAGCATCTTACTTCAGGGATTAGGCAACCCGTTGATCAGAATCATTCGGTACGCGCTTGTTTTTGGTGTATTATTTTTGACAATTGTAACGGGCGTTACTAAAGCCAAAAAGGAATATACGAATGGTTGGTCACTCATGCCAGGGGATTTGCAGCTGCTTACTATTTTAGCTCACGGAACGGAGGGAAGCCGAGCTCAGCAGGGTGTTCGCCCAGTTCAGCTTCCGGGGTACGGTTTATTCGTTTACACTGGAAATGACCAACTCCCCTTTTGGCCCGTAGTGTATCATGCGCCCAACCCAAAAGAAGTTTTCCCACTCTACACCACTCTACAATCTGGAGAGCCTGAGGGAGCTTGCCAATAGGCCCGGTTATGCTGTATACGCCGTACGCGTTGTTGACGGCGAAGATTACAGTTTCTTGGAAACTTATTATCATATTACCCATGAAACAACTGAATGGCAAATTTGGCAACCGCTACCCGTTCTCTAAACGAGAGCCGTAATGAATTTATTCTTCTGAAATTCACAGGTAGATAAATTTGACGGTAATCAATTTTACAAAGCTAATACCGAACAATTAGTCCGGAACCTCTTCAAGGGGTGAATCTAGGATGTGCATTGAAAAATAAAATTTTACGAGTGAGAAGACAAACAACATGAATGTTAATACTGATACAATGGTGGGAAAAATTAACCGAGAATAATAATATTCTGATGTTAAGTTATCTAGTAAATAGATAATTACATAAGTTGCTATCGCAAGAATATAACTAATGATCAATTGAACAAAAAATACTTTTATAGCGTAGGGAACCTTGTGATGTCGGGATTGCTTTGGCAAAGCCCAAAGGGCTGAAGCGAGAAACAGTATTAAATGGAATAAAGCGATAAATAGATAAAGTAACAATAAGCCGGCAAATAATTTTAGCTCCCTTGGGAGTTCCTCGATAAACAAAAATAGTAATCCAAAGATAATTGGTAAAACTATAATGATTATCCAAAATGGAATAGATGTGGGTATTCCTGCTTTTCTGCACAAATAAGCTAATCCATATATCATCCCAATGAACAAAAAAAATAATAACATGACAGATATTATAGTAAGCACTAATCTAATAAAGTTCATGTTTTCCATAAAAATATTGTAAAACATAATCAAAGGAATAATTAAATAGAATATTCCAAGTAGAATTATTTTCAAACGCTGACGGTAAAGCAGGAAAAAAAGAAATCGTTTTCTGGCTTCCCAAAGTGTGACGCGAAATTCATCCCGTTGGGATTTTTCCCAAGAAGTGTACAAAATGGCACTTTGTGGCAAAGTAATAAATGGAAATATGACGATGTTATAGATCAGGATAAATAACACTAATCCAATGACTACTTCATGGTGTAACATCTTATCCGAACTTACTGCGGACGATATAGCAAATATAGTTCTTTATTACGTTTACTCAACAGCTAATTAGCTTAAAATAAAGCTCAATTCATAGGGCTGTATGCAGATTACCTTATTTTTACGGATTTTGAAGATGAATTTTTGTAGTACATTGATCATTCCTTATCAATAAAATGCCTAATCAATCACTCGTCGGGTTCATCAAGCATCCAAAACCCTGATTTAAAAATGGAAATACCGATGATTAATAAGAGAAGAGAAAGCGCAAAAGTCAAGAAAAAGAAAAGATAGATTTGCTTATCATTAAGTCCATAAATCATCGATAAAAAATACAGGATAAGTAACACAAATAGATTTATCGTTGATGCAGTAGTAATTTGTAGTAGAAGAACATAGAGATGGATTTGTGCATGTTGATGGTAGCGAGAGGTTAGTATAAAGACTGAAAACAGAACATTGCATAAGTAGCAAAAAATAAAATAGAGCATGAATAGAATGGATTCTAATGCTTTTGATGCTATTGAAAAACAGAACAATAATATAAGTCCGATGAGTATTAATCCCCACTTGGCGATTTGTCTTTTGAAGATGAAATAATGGAAGCGCTCATGTTTTGGCCATGGAGTAATTCTTAGCTCTTCGGTTCGAGCTTTACCCCAGGCGGTTGTAACGATTGATGTAATCGGTGCAGTAAAGACGGGGTATAGTATAAGGGCCAAGCTACCTACTTATAATAAGGACGTAGATAACGGCAATCATTGCACCGAATAGGAATGCTAGAATACTTGGATCAAAGGACATTTTTTAACTTTCTCGCATAAAAACACAATCAGCTCATCCGGATTTACCGGACAAGCTGATTGTGGGGTTCGTTTGTATTTTAACTTTAGGTATTTGTTATATCAGTAGAGCTTACCCAACGGCTGATGGGCGTTTTTTTGCGGCTTTTTCACGCTCGTTTTTGTCAAGGTAGACCTTACGAATGCGAACACTTGTGGGTGTAACTTCAACAAGTTCATCGTCTGAGATCCATTCAAGGGCTTGTTCTAAGTTCATGCGGCGGGGGGTTTTTAGGCCTGCATCAAGTTCCTTTGTGGCGGAGCGGTGGTTGGTGAGGTTTTTCTTTTTCACGGGGTTACAGATCATGTCTTCAGGGCGGGAGTTTTCGCCGATGACCATTCCCTCGTAGATTTTCTCCATGGGGCCGATGAAGAGCGTTGTGCGGGCTTCAAGGCTTTCTAAGGAGTAAGCGGTGGATTCACCGGAATCCATGCTGACAAGGGCGCCGCGGCTGCGGGCAGAGATTTCACCGGCCCAAGGCTGGTAACCAATAAAACGGGAAGCCAAGATTCCCAGGCCCTTTGTATCGGTCATAAATTGGTTTCGGTAACCAATAAGTCCGCGGGTTGGGATTTCGAACTCGAGGCGCATCATGCCGGTTCCCGAACTTTCCATGTTTCTGAGTTCGCCTTTACGCTGTGAAAGGGTTTCAATAATCGAGCCTTGAAATTCCTCTGGCACATCAATCAACGCTTTTTCGTAGGGCTCTGTCAGGCGGTCGTCTTTATCCCGGAGGGTAATTACCTCGGGGCGTGAAACGCAGAGTTCCATCCCTTCTCGGCGCATTTCTTCAATCAGGATGGAAAGGTGCAACTCGCCACGGCCGGAGACTTTAAGGCCGTCTGGGCGGCCAATGTCTTCCATGCGTAGGGCAACGTTGTTTTTCAATTCTTTATCCAGTCGATCTCTAAGCTGACGGAAAGTAATGGCATTTCCATCTTTGCCGGCAAAGGGGCCGTTGTTGACGATGAAGAACATAGAGACGGTGGGTTCTTCAATTTCAAGGGGCTTCATGGCAGCATCGGCACCAAGGCTAGGCGCCGCGATTGTATCGCCAATGCCGATCTCTTCAGGGCCGCTGAACCAGATGATATCGCCCGCGTGCACTTCTTCAACTTCCTGGCGATCCAACCCGCGGTTAACCCATAGTTTCACCGCTTTTTCCTGCTGCATGCCCACGGTGTTCCATTCCTCGCTGCCGGGGGATTTACGGGCGGTCATAATGCGGTTGAACACCTCGTTTCGCTTGAGGCTTCCTTGAAGAACTCGCCCACCGCCGATGCGGCCAACAAAGTCCGACCAAGCAAGGTTGGAGACTTGCATCAGGAACGGGGCGTTTTCAACCACTTCCGGCGCAGGGACTTTATTGATGATTGTTTGGAAAAGTGCATCCATGCCTTCGTGGGCTTCTGTTTCAAGATCGTTGACTAACCAGCCGTTCAAACCAGAGCCGTAGAGCACAGGGAAATCCGCTTGGCGGTCGTTCGCGCCGAGTTCGATGAAGAGATCAAAAGTAAGATCCAACGCCTTTTGGGGCGTTGCATTGGGGCGGTCGACCTTGTTAACGATGACGATGGGATTTAGCCCAAGGCGCAAGGCGCGCATCAGAACGTAGCGAGTCTGGGGCATGGGGCCTTCGTTGGCATCAACCAAGAGGAGAACTGAATCCACCATGGAGAGCACACGCTCTACCTCGCCGGAGAAATCCGCGTGGCCGGGTGTATCGATGATGTTGATAAGGTAGTCTTTCCAAGTAACCGTACAGGGTTTAGAGCGAATGGTGATTCCGCGCTCTTTTTCCAACTCATTGTTATCCATAACGCGTTCTTCAACGCGGGCGTGCTTTTGAAAGGTTTGGGCGGCCTTGAAGATGGAATCGATGAGGGTCGTTTTGCCGTGGTCAATGTGGGCAACGATGGCAATGTTACGGATTTTCTCAGAAGAGTATTGCATGTTTTCTCAGCTTTTTGGAGGTAAATTTTGTTCTTCAAGGCGTGCAAGTTGATTGACTCTTGAATAGGAACTGGGTGTTAGTGATGGCTTTGGCCCTTCATGACAAGGGAAAAGGTTGGTTTACGTGCTAGAATAGGAGGTGGATTGATAAACTTCCTGTTAAAATTAACCGATAAAAAATACGGTGGATTTTTTCATCATTTAATTCTATCAACTCTCTAACACAGTTGACAATCCACTCGATTTGAATCACACAAGATGTTGAATAACAATTCCAAAGGAAAAAGGACAACTTCTTTGAAGATAAAAGCATTTACACTCATCGAGTTGCTTATTGTGGTGGCAATTATTGCCATACTTGCGGCAATTGCAGTACCCAACTTTCTAGAGGCACAAACCCGTGCCAAAGTAACACGCACTGTTGCCGATATGCGAACGATTGCAATCGGCATTGAAAGCTATGCAGTTGATGCGAATCGTATTCCCCGTGAATACCATTTGGCGTGGGGCGATCCGCCGATTGACCGTAATGGTGTTGATGAGGATGTGTTCGGCATCATCGGGCCTTGGCTATCAACCCCAATTTCCTACCTCAGTAACGCCTACAACGTGGACCCATTCTCTGAGATCGCCGATTTGCCGGAGGACTATTACTATCGCTATCAAGATCTGCCAACCCGGCTTGATCAAACGAAGGGGCCAACGTTCTCGGTTGCATTTTCGACTCTTGCGATTGAATTTTATGGCAATTGGCGATTGATTTCTCAGGGGCCTGATGGGTCTTTCGCTCATGGTAACGGGGCGATCTTAAACTCTGCCCAGCTGGTTTATGATGCCACAAATGGTACCGTCTCTGAGGGGAACATTTTCAGATCACAACGGCATTCCGAACCTCGCCAACCTGCGGTTGGTAGTCCCGGCTTGCTTGGGCCTCATTAAATAATATTCAACATTAATTCAGTGAATAAAACACACCATTTATTCACCTTTTTCAGCAGCAAATACTGAAAAAGGTGAATTTGTTTTTCTGATAGGTATAAGATGCGCTGCTTTAAATTAAACTAGTTGTTCAACAGCATCCATTCAGCTTCATTTGTTGAAACGGAAAGAGGGAGAATGCTTAGTGTTGGCGGTTGGAAGGTTGGGTGTTCTTGGGAGGCGAATTCCACACTGTTATTGGCGGATTCCACGCGGGAGATAATGAATTTAACAACGCCGTTTGTATCAGCGTTAATGAAGTCGCGAAGGGCGTTTGTGCGCAGGCGCAAAATGTTGCGTGTTGCTGGGGTAAGCGTAACAGTGCCAAGGAAATCCGTTAATGCGGGGTCCACGCCGCCGCCGGAATCTGCAAGGGGATCGTATGCCCCGCCGGAGCCGGTTCTTGCGGGAGCGTTGTTCCAGGTGATTTCTCCGGGTTGAGCAGCGCCGCCAGTGCCTGTTCCTTGATCCCAAAATTCATTCAGCTTACCTGATCCGTAGTCTGGTGATTCCAGCAGGCCAAAAACGTTGTAAGACCACCCTTCAATCAAGCCAGCGTTCGTGGTGGCAACTTCCAAGGAGAACTCTGCTTCATCCAAGGGGAGCACTAAATCACTAACATCAAAGCGGACGTAGGCCATTGCGGGGAAGTTCCCAAATTGCCGAGCGCGTAAGCTGCCGTTTGCGCCGTAATTATTGTTGGCGGAACCGCTTCCGCGAACGTCAGCATCGGCCCCTAATCCACTGGGGATTGCATCGCTGTTTTCATCTTCCGTGGTAATGCTGCGGGCGAATACCGCGAGCGTTAGGGAATCTTGGCTGGTAAGGCTGCCGTCTATTACTTGCAGCTGTAGTTCATAAATGCCCGGTTGGCTAACGGTGGCAGTGGTGCTTTCATCTGATGCATTTCCAAAGGTAACGGTGCCGGGGCCGGAGAGCTGAGACCATTGGCGCGCGGCGAAAAAATTCGTTGAGGGCAAGCCGTCGTCGTTCACAATTCCTTCCAAGTTGACTTGCGGTGGAACGCCGACAAAGCTTTGGTTGGGCCCTGCCTGCACGGTTGGGGCGGTGTTTGGCCCTGCGGGGCGGTAGGAAACGTATAGGGGCCAGCCTACCCCGCCAAGGCCGCCGGGGGTTGGTGTGGCAGAAGTGAAGGTGCGCGTAACACCGTTGCGGGTTTCCTGCACGATGTTGACGTAGGAATTTGAGGAGAAGTTGGTTTCCTTTACGCCCGCGAATGTGGCGTTGGATGTTTCATCCACAATGAACATAGGCTCGGCTGAACCCGACTGGGTTGAGTAGATGAATGCGCCGATGAGTTCGGTGTTTCCGCCGTTGATTGTTTGCATTTTGGTGCCGCGCTTTTCTGTCTTGAGGCCCAGAATCCAGAGATTCGCGCCGTCATTCGTGAGGCTTACAATGCCGGTGCCTTGTTCAATATTCAGCTGCCGAGCCCACACGTTTTGGTTTCGGAAGGTGCTGTCCTCCATGGTAACGTCTTCTAGGTATAAATCGCCGGCGTTTGGGCCGGGTATATAGCGGCCAAACTGGCAATTGCGAAGGATGAGCGGCCTGTTGCTGTTATGTACAATTGCCGAGCCAAATTTGTTGAACCGCTCAATAATCAAGGGCTCCGTAGTGTTTCCTTCAATAATGAACTGAGCTCCATTATTGCCCGCAACCCGTGCTTCCGTTCCCACGATGCGGCGAACTTCCGGGTAGATTGTGACATCGTTCTCAATGGAGTGGCTGCGGGGGATTCTTCCGGGGGAAGGAATGTAAACCGTATGAAGCGTTGCACTGCTGACAACCTCGTTAATGGCCAGCTGAAAGGCGGTGGAATCATCCCCTGCGGTTGGGGCTGCGCCGTAGCTTTCAATGTTAACCCATTCAGTTAATGGATCGCCCCAAGGAACATCCGGGGGTGATTGGATCGGCAAATTCAGGGAGGATTCAAGATTATCGCCGTTCCGAAGCACGGGGTGGCTGGTGTTTTCCGTAACGTTAGGGCCTGTGACATCGGGGACTGAGAGAAATGAAGAGTGGTTGATGGCTATTTGATAGCCTGAGGTCGTAATGTTGCGGGCGTAGAGTTTGGAATCGTTGATAATCGCGGAATCACTATTAGGTGTCGGCTTTTGCAGGTTAGCATTGATGACCGAAACAAAACCCCCTTGGTTGGTATTCAGAATGGCGGGAACGGTGTTTGTGCTGGTGAGATCATGTATGAAGACCGCTTGTTGGTTGTTGTAAAATCCGTATTGATTTTGGTTTTGAAGGCTCAAGCGTTCAAACGTGATGGAGTTGACCGTAAAAAATGTTCTGACACCGAAATCAAATCCATCAACCAGCACATCCTGCACAAGCAGCGGGCCGATTTCCGGAGAATAGGAGAAATCCAAACCAATATCGCCTTGGCCGTCGCCGCTGATGATTGTGGTGTTGAAAATGCCCCCTTGGTTGTTGGCTTTAAATTGAACACCAATAGCCCCAGGATTGCCGACGCCTGAATCAATGGTAATATCGTGGATGGCATTGCGGAAGCGCTGGGCAACGCCGAATCCTGTGTTGATCATGGCAAGGGGCGCAGCGGGATTTTGGTAGAGCGGAGCGTTATCAGCCAATTTTAGCCGCGCACCAGAGCGGCTTTGCCCTTGGAGAATGGTATAGCGAGAAGATTGTTCTTGGCTGGGATTGCCGTTCAGAATGGGCCAATTCAACCGGTCATCAATTAGGTATTCCCCATCGGGGAGGTAGATGATTGTATGGGCATCAGGGTGGTCATCAAGGGCTTGTTGAATGGCCAACGTTGCGGTTGTAACCCCATCACCAACGGCGAAGTAAGGGGCCTTTGTGACATCCACCACGCGGCTGTCCGGGGGGAACGTAATGTTTTGGGCTGGCAGAATTAAGGGTACGCACACTAATGCGGCGCAAAAGGATTGAACGATTTGCTTCATGGTAAAGAATTGAGTCTTCTGTGATTGCACTCAAATTCATTCTCTTGATACAAAATGCCAGTCCATGTTTTTCCCTGAATACCTAGTCAACGAGCATGCTAAAAAATCCGCTTGAATATTGTGTGTGACTTTTGCTTTGTTACTCATCTGAACTTCTGCAAGTAATCCTTTTTTCGTGCTGATTTAATTTATAATCGCCGATCAGTTTTTGGTGATCCCATGAATAAAAAGAATCTGACATTAGCACTTATCGGCGGATGCGTGATTTTGCTGCTGTTGATTGTGTTTGTTTTTAGAAATACTGCTGAACCGGTTGTTGCCACGGAACCTGTAACCGCGCAGGCGGAATTAGTGGAAGTTCAAAACACTCCCCCGACCGTAATTGAACAACCCGCACCACCCGCCGAACAGAACCCTGTTGTAGAAGAAATTGCTGAAATCGTGGAAGTGGTTGAGGAAGTAATTGCGCCAGAACCGGTTGCTGTTGCCGCAACAAGATTGCCGCCCACCGTGTTGAAGGTTGTGGTTATTGAAGATACTACCGGCATGAAGCTAATGAATGTGGACTTGGAGTTAGTTGCCATTGCGGATGGCAGCACCAACCCGTTTGAGAATGAACCACAAGACTTCCCGAATATTGATCCCGCAAATCGGCCCCAGCTTTCACCGCTTGAGGCAGTTACAAATATAGAGGGCGTAGCCGTGATGACGATTGCCGACGCTGATCTAAAACCCCTTTTAGGCAAGCCGATGGGCTTAGTTGCAGATTGGGGCGTTGGCCCCCGCCACGAGGTTTCTGTTCAATTGAAAATGAACCAGAACAATGAGTTGGAAATCAACTACCCCGGCCGCTCGGAAATCAATCTTCACCTGAAGCGGGAGGATGATTCCCCCGTGACAAATTTCCCCGTGACAATAGATGTTCGCCAATTTGACTGGAGCCAGCCGGGCGGTTTCTTTCTTCCTCAGGAGTTGAAAACAAACTCCGATGGCAATGCGGTGTTTCTCTCCTACCCGCAAACCAGAACGCCCATTCAGTTTAGAACCGATGAAATTGCCCTGTTCAAGGGAATCGGCCGGCGCTCTACTGACGGAAATCCCATGTTCGCCTTTGGCAATATTGATCCCGAAGAAACCATTGAAGTTACTGTAGTTGAAGATGTGGTGCTCGCAATAGGCACGTTGAGAAACGTACCTGAAACGTTGGAAAATATTACCATGACGGCAACAGTTGAAGGAGAAGGCGTTAATTACTTTACCCTCCCTGTAACAGATAAGCAGGTGAAGTTTTCCGCCCCCGTTGACAAAAATTTAAAGCTTTACCTGCTACAAGCGGAAGACGACGGGGACATACGCCGTCGTTTCCAAGGGCCGCCGCCAAGCGTAGAATTGAAGATGGATGTACAACTGCCTGAACAGCCGGGAATTTTTCGGTTTGATATGGAGTTTGCCGAACGCAGCGAAGTGATTGCCAAGGTATATCTGCCAAATGGTGATGCTGCCGAGGGCGTTCGGGTTCGAGGGCTTGGGTTCGGTGAATCCGTAGAAGCTTCCACTGGTACGGGCGGCCGCAACAACTGGCAAGCCCGCATTGGGCGAATCAGCGGTGAATCATCCATACGCTCTCAACCAACAAATTCCACCGGTGTTACAATTATTGATGTTCCACCGGCATCCTACTATTTATTTCAAGTTGATAGCGATACTTTGCCCGAGGAAGCCCGCGGCGTGGAGACCATTGAGCTGGCATGGAATGAATTGGAAAAAGGGGCGGAAATCGTGTTCAACCTAAAGCCCTCTTCACTGTTGTGGGGAACAGTTTTAGATAGAAACGGTACTGCGGTGGCAGGGGCCGATGTATACCTGCGCGGGCCGGATATTCCTTGGAACGATCCGCTGTTTAGAACGAGAACCGTTGAGGACGGCACCTTTGAACTCAACGTTCCGCCCACGCGACTAAGCGCTCCGGATCCCAATGAACCGCCTGATTATTATGTGTTCTCCTCAGCCCGAAACATCGGCGGTGGATTAGGAAAAGCGGTGATTGATAACCCGGAGGAAGCTGTGGCGATTACGCTTCAACCGTTCAAAAGCTTTAGAGTTGAGGTGCTGAAAAACGGCGCCCCTGTAACGCGAGTGGATTATGCCCAATTGTACGACGTTCCTGGATTTGATTTACCGATAAGGTCCCGCGACCGCGGGCAAGACAACGATGACAACGGCGTTTACCGCTTCCGCTTCCTGATTGAAGAGGTGAGCTCCCTCAACATTTGGGAATCTGAGACCGATAGCTTGGAGTTTGTGACGATTCCAATCAACGCCCAAATTGTGAATAACGGCCGGTACCGTGTTGATTTAGCTGATCCAAGTTCCTTTGCACTGGTTGAAGAAGAAGCAAATCAAAACTCTGAAAACAACGGAAACAACGGCCCCCCGAGAAATCGCGGCGGCGGATAAGCGAACCCGTATTTTTGATTGTTTTCTGCTCGACCCATCTGGGTTTGCTGCCTTATCAAACAACCTATATACGTAAATGAACTGAGAGATTCACTAAGACTGGTAAGGATGGTTTGCCCTGATGAGCAAAGTAATTGAAGGAACAATGAACGCTGAGGGAATGCGGTTTGCCCTAGTTGTAAGCCGTTTTAATTCGATGGTAACTGAGTCTTTACTTGCCGGTGCGATGGACTCATTAAAGCGCCACGGGGCTGATGAAAATGAGCAGTTGGTTTATCGCGTTCCCGGCGGTTGGGAAATTGGCCTAGCAGTTCAGCGCATTCTGCAATGCGAAACTCTACAGATTGATGGTGTAATTGCCCTTGGGTGCGTTATGCGCGGCGCAACAACCCACAACGAACATATTGCAAACGAGGTGACAAAGCAACTTGCCCACCTTAGCCTTGAGCACTCCGTACCGGTTTCCTTTGGGGTTTTAACACCCGATACAATTGAACAAGCACTGGAACGCTCGGGATTAAAGCTCGGCAACAAAGGCGCCGAAGCTGCCCTTGCAGCCGTTGAGATGGTCAGCTTATTACGCCAAATCGGGTAAAGGCAACTTTGGGAAAACTCCGCCAGATTCGCTCATCAAACCGCACCAAAACGTACCATGTTGAACGTTAACGTACACCTGTATCGTTTAAAACTCCGTGGATGAGCCCCAAAAGTATGTACTTTCTGGAGAAATGATTTCAGTTTATCTGTTACCGATTCATAAGGGTAAATCCAAAGTGAACGATAGCCGTTTCAGTGAAGAGATTTTGCTTCCAACGTAAAGTTTGAGAGTGAATCTCAAAATCAATCGCGGTGCCGAATCGTATGAGTTATCCTAAGTATTTCCCAAAAGCCTTCACCTTAATTGAACTTCTGATAGTTGTCGCAATCATCGCAATTCTAGCGGCGATTGCTGTCCCTAATTTTTTAGAAGCCCAAACCCGCTCGAAAGTAAGCCGGGCAAAAGCCGATATGAGAACCCTTGCCACCGCTTCGGAAACATACCGTATTGACCACAATCAGTACGCAATCCCCAGCGACGAAGACGGCGTTCAAGAGCCCTTAGCTTCCGCCACGACGCAGGTTTTTGAAACGCGAACTTCCACCATGATCACCACGCCGATTGCCTACATTACGAGCCGGCAGAATGAACCCTTTGCCTCAAAATCAAACGAAGACCCACAATTTCACTACGGTACACGCCAATATAATTTTGTGTTGGACGGTGATGATGCTGAATTCAATGATTTTACTCAGGTGATTTTTGGGTCAACGAAGGAAACGGTAGAGTACTTCTACATCAGCCATGGGCCGGATTTAGATCATGACAGCCCGGATCTTGCGGAAAACCCCGACGGCGCCGCCTTATACGATTCCACAAGTGGCACCATTAGCTCCGGCGACGTTATCTATTGGGGCCCCGCAATTGGGTTTGTGAATTAATGAGTTCCGCACGTTGATGAAAGCGAACGCAACATGCAATTGATTCACCTTTATTTCTAAATACAAAAACTGCCTCCCAGAATGATTGGGAGGCAGTTTTGGCATTTAGAATAAGAATTATTTTTACAAGAATTCATTCTAGGATTTATTCAACTAAATCTTCTCGGGGGGTTGTATCGCGAAGGAGCAGCATATCGATTTCGTTTTCAACGTTACTCGCTTCATCCAAGGAGAGTATTTCCTCAGCTGTTGGAGGACTTAATGCCTCGGGGGTTTCTTCGTACGTTGAAGAGCTGTTCAGTTCAAAGTTCCCGGGTACTTTCTCAAAGTTTGTAACAAGCCTTCCGCGTTTGCCATCCGTACCGGTTGCGCGGGGCAGTACATCTTCCACAATTGTTGGAGTAATAAATAGTTGAAGATTTGATTTGCCGATGTTTGAAGACTGACGGCCAAAAAGCGCGCCGATGATGGGGAGTTTGGAAAGGAACGGAATCCCACCCTGTGAGCTTGTTTCATTTGAGGTGATCAAACCGCCGATCACACGGGTTTGCCCCGATGGAATGGTGAGCACTGTTTCAAGGCTTTGCCGGTTACGGGCAATCAAATCAACGGCGCCTTCAGTGGATTGGCGCTCCACAACTTCAGCATCGTCGTTGTCGATCTGGATTTCCATTTCGACTAAGTAGCTGTTTGAAATGCTGGGGGTAATATCGAAGGTAAGACCTGATGTTACCGTGCTTTGGCTTGTTGAGCGGCTGGAGGCGGAGTTGTTGGTGTTATCGTTGAAAAATGTTGTAAGAAAGGGTTCTTCACGACCCACGAAGATCCGTGAGTTCTCTTGATTGCGCACCAAAAGGCGGGGTTGAAGAAGGGTTTTGGCGTCTGAATCGGAAAACGTGAGGCTGTATTCCAACTTCGCTTGGCTGCCAAGGAAAGCGCCGCTCACTGTGTTTCCGCTAAGCTGGGCAAAGCTGTCAAAACCGCTGGGGTTCACTGTTTCCAGCGATCCGTCGCCATTTACGTCAACATTAGATTGCCCAACGGGGATAAAGCCGCTGGGTGAAAGATTATTCACAATCGGTGTGGGTGAAATTGCGGCGCTATCGACGCCGAAGCCGAAGTTGCGATTGAAGGTGGTGGAGAGGATTTCACCTTGAATAAGGACTTGTTTAACCGGCTGATCAAAACCTGCCAAGATTTGCTCCACACGCTCGTGAACCTCTGTAACGTCCTCCAGAATAAACACCCCTTGGTTTTCGTTGATCTCAAAAAGCAAGTCCGGCGTGCGAATGCCCTCAATAATCGTTTGAAGGTCCTCAAGATCTTCCCCTTCAAGGCCGATGTTGTTGACGTCGTAAATGACAATATCAGGGCCGACGTCGAGAATATCGATCAGGAGTTCCATTTTCTTGATGTTTGAAAGCAGATCCGTCACGATGATTTGGTGTGTTTTTTCGTCGATCTCAATGGTGCCGGGTTCTGATTTGTAGGACTCGATTTTTTCGGCGACTTCTGCAACGTCGCTGTGGCGGATGTAGAACACGCGGGTGAAGAGTTGCACATCAATCGCGCGGATCAATGTTTCAATGCGCTCCATCACCTCCGGCAAATCAAACACGATCAACTTATTGGTTCGTGCGTCGGGGTTAATCGTCCCAATGCCAGGGGTTAGCATGGAGGAAATAGAAGCCTCAAGCTCTGCAGCTTTAATGTGATCTGGGCGGAAGATTTTAGTAATCGCTAACTCGGGAAGGATGTTCTCTACGTAGTATGCTTCATCAGAGACGTTAAAGCCGGTACCATCTTTCGTACGCCAATAACGCCAGCCTTTGGGGAGGGTGATTTTTTTAAGCACGTTCTCCAAGGTATCATCGCGGGCGATAATCGTAATGGAATCATTATTAATGCTGCCTAATGGTGTAATCGGCACGCCCACCCGGGAGCTAAGGGCGCTAAGAACCGAGCCCGTTGGCGTTTCATTAAACACCAAGGATTCAACCCGAACTAAGCCAATATCCTCCTGAGCCTTTATTGAAGCGGGAAGCATAATTTGCAGAAGCATTAAGGCTGAAAGCACAAAATACAGGATTGAGGACTTATGTGTGGAAAAGTGAATCATATTTTGGTCATTCGTCATAAAGTATAGGAACTGTTTTATGGCAACTCTTGGAGTACAATTCAGGGATGTATTTGACGCAATGCCTTTCCTTGAGTTTTTAGCTGAGTTTGCAGAAATTCAGACGCATCTGCCGCTCAACGGGTTTGGCATGGCATAAAAGAAAGCAGCAACAGCGCGTTTCACCCAACGCCTGCCGAGCAATTGGAACCCCTTTTGCCTTAGTTTGGTGTAAGCATTCCCGCGTGAAACAGCATTCCGGAGAACCCCTTACCCATGTTGATCAATACTCAGTTCCCAATACCAACAATTGCCCTGATGCTTAGCTCCTTGGCAATTGCCTGCACCTCTGAAGCGCAACCGCTAGAACCGTTGATCAATACTAACTGGGCCCAAAACAGCATTTGGGACGACGGCAAAGCAGAACTGGCGTATTATGAAGGGTTGCGCACGATTTACGGCGCCCCACGACCCCACGACCACACCATGATTACCGTGAAGGAGGAGTTCAACCGGGATTTTTACACCAAAGCCGATTGGCCTTACGGAGAGAAACCCCTGCTCACCGTGCTAAAGCAAAACCAAGTCTCAACCATTCCAACGCCCAACTACCCCTACCACTATATGGCATCGGTTTTTTTTGACCGCGCGAAGGTTGATCAAGGAGCCGTAAAGCTCAGCCTCAGCAGCCAAGAGTGGTGCGGCCTTACTGCAAAAGAGTTTGCCCTGCACGGAAAAGTGCCCGTGCAAACCTATATGTCCTACTGGGACGGCCAAGGCACCGGCTCTGCGCCGCTGGAAATTGCAAGAAGCGGTGTTTTTTTTGAGGAAGAACTCCCCCTGCTTGTGCGCACCCTAAATTTTGCCGATGGGGCCAACGCAACGTTCAACCTGTTAGAAAACCAAACCACCAGTAAAGTACAACTACAGCCCGCAACCACAACCGTTGAGCTTACGATAACCGCCCCAACTACAGAATTGGAAATCCCCTTGGGTTCCATTGAGCCGGATGATTACTGGACGATTACAATTGAAGGAAATAACCGCTCCCTTGCATTTCAAGTTTCCCGAGAATACCCAAACACTCTGCTGCATTACTCGTTAGGCAACGGCAGGGAGTACGCATTGAACGAACTGGAGCGGCGGGAATATTGGGTGATTCGGGAAGAGTAAGGATCCAGATCTACTTATTATAGAAATCTGGATTCATGTACAATATTGAACACTTTATTGTTCTGTTCATCTTTATTTTGTACACGAGTGAAATTGAGACGGAACCCTACGGGATACATTGAAATCACTGGTGCTGGTTCGCTTTGTCGTTGACATATTCTTGGCGGTGATTTGTATTTCGATTATACGGCTTTGATATACCCTCGATAATTCTATCAAAGCGTTTCTTTTCCCACAAACATGATCATTCGTTCTAATGTTGTATGCGGCGAGCGCCGCCTACTTCGGGGTTTTGCTAGGGTAACACTGCTGGCTTCGCTGTTGGCTGTTGCTGCGAATACGGCGCCTGCAGCGCCGCCGGCCCTTACCAGCGCTTCCACGGTTTCACCGGGGGGCAGCATGCGGGTTCCTTTGGTTTTTGAAGGGCCTGTTTCCATTGAGTTTTTAGAAGCCAATAACGCTTCATTACCTGTTGAGCTGAACTTTAATCAATCAATCTCAGCGTTTCGCCGGGTTGAGGTGGAGGGGGCTACCTTTCAGGGCGCTACGATTGTGGGGGACAATTCCCTTCGCGTGGAATTAAGTGGTGTGGAGGAGGGCGCGAAGATTTTAATTCGCGTGATTGATGTTGCCGGGCCAAATGCGAAGGACGACGGCGTTGCAACCCATGAGGTGCGGTTTGCAGTGTTTGCGGCGGATGTTACGGGGGACGGCGTACGCTCTGCCGCGGATGCAGAGCGCTTTAAGCAACTCCTAGGGGGCCCCGGGGCTTCGGCGGATATTAATAATGACGGTAAGGAGAACATGCTGGATGCGCAGCGGTTTATTGAATTGGTGCGCGCCCAGCCACAGCAGCTTGCCAACTCAGCCCCTTGGATTAACGTGCCGAAAATGGCATACGGTATTCCGGGGCAGAAATCCGAGTTAATCCCCTTGGAGATTCGCGATGATTTAACGCCGCTGAATGCGCTGAACGTTCAGGCTTTTACGGGTAATGAATCGGTGTGAAGAGTTCTCGGGCGGGCAGTGGTACTTGAGTTTTCTTGGCACTCAGGGACAGGGGAATATTATTATTGAAGTTACGGATGCAGCGAACGCCAAATCAACGGCGCTTCTTCCTATTTCCGTGGAGCAACCAACACCCCCTGAAGCAGTTTTACTGACACGAACCTACCTAGGATTAGCGCCCCTGAGAGTAGTGTTTGATGCCCGGGAATCGGTTGACGCTCAGAATAACATCATCCGGTATGATCTTGATTTGGGCAACGGCGCTTCTCGCTCCGGGGCATTGAACACGTACACATATAACACGCCGGGTCAGTACAAAGCGGTGCTTACGCTAACAGATTCCACAGGGCTAACTGCCACAGCAGAGCGAGTGATTACGGTTGCCTCGGCCTACAATATTAACCAACCGGTTTCCGAGGCGGAAGCGAGGCGGTTTCTTTGGCAAGCCGCTTGGGGCCCCGGGCCAGATGATGTTGCGTATGTGATGGCAAACGGATTTGAAGCGTGGATTGATCAACAAAAAACAAGAACGCCCAATTATCTGTTGAAAGCTCATACGGATTTGGGTGAATCGCTGAGCATTCCCCGAAACCCGGAGGACCTTTGGAGCGGAATTACAATCGCGGGGAACGATCAGCTAAGGCAACGTATTGCCTGGACGTTGGCCCAGATTTTCCCCATCAGAGGGAACGGCAATGATCATGTTTTATATAACATTTACATCAGGAATTCCTTGCCGGATGCTGCGGAAGGCTCCACAGGAAATTACCGTGAAATGCTTTATGAAATTACCTTTAGCGACTACATGGGTGATTGGCTAACGTATAACGGCAACAAAAAAGAAGACCCGATTGCGGGCACTGCGCCAGACGAAAATTACGGTCGGGAAATAATGCAGTTGTTTACGCTTGGGCTGTGGGAACTCAATACGGACGGCACCTTCAAGCGAGATGTTTTTGGGGAGCGCATTCCCACGTACGAGGAGGATGAAATCTACCAAATTTCCAAGGTATTCACGGGCCTACGCCGCGGCGGGTCGAATAACAATAACATCATGCAATGGAGAACATCCGACCACGATTTTGGTGAAGTGATTCTATTCAACTACCCAAATGCCGTTCCGCTGAATGGTATTTTAACCGCCTCATCAGCATCAGTTCCAGAAGCAGAAAACAATATAAACGGCGCCTTGGATAATCTTTTCTACCACCCTACGTTTGCGCCGTTTATTGCAGAACAATTAATTAAGCGAATGACGACCAGCAACCCTACGCCCGCTTACATTGAGCGAGTGGCACAAGCATTTGCAGGGAACGGCCCCTACGGCACCGGCGTTCGGGGGGACATGTTTTCCGTGCATAAGGCCCTTCTGCTGGACGATGAAGCCCGCAACCCCGCTTACCGCACAAACCCCTTCTACGGAAAACTCTTGGAACCTCTTGTCGTAAAACAAGGCTCCCACAGGCTGTTCCGCAATGTTGACCGCCCCGAGCAAATTCCTTCCCTACAAAAAGGGAGCGGTTTCCGCGGAACGTATTTCGGCATTTTTGGGCAGGCATTCTTGTACTCCCCTAGTGTGTTCAACTTTTACAAGCCGGAGTTTGCCCCGTTGAATACGGAAATCTCCCGAGCGGGTTTTGTGGCGCCAGAAGCAGAAATTGTGAATGATAACACGGCGATCACCGCGCCCAATTCCTACGATGACGTTTCCCGGCCCGATAGAATGCACCCCTCTATTGGTAACGAATTATTGGCCCTTTCCACTAATCCGCAAGCACTTGTTGATCGCGTTGAGATGATGGTTAATTTTGGTTCAACCCACCCCGATGTAAAAGCCATTATTGTTGATGCAGTCAGCAGAATTAACAACAGTAATGCTGCAACACAAGCCGACAGAAGAGTACGCTGTGCAGTGTCACTCTGCTTACTGAACCCGGGATTCAGGCACCTTAGATAATTGCACAAGATTGATAAGAGGTTTCCGTAAAGATGGATGATAATTTAGATAAGATTATTTCCCGCAGATCATTCCTGAGGTCAGGAACGTGCGCCGCCCTTGGGTTGACGGGATTGACGTCGCAGATTTTTTCCATGCGGGCCATGGGTGCGTTGCTGGATAATAAGGCGTTCAACGATTACCGTGCCTTGGTGTGCATTTTTCTGTTCGGTGGAAATGATTCCGGCAATACGCTGATTCCCTGGGCGAACGGGGATGAAGATTATGCGGCTTACGCGGCTAATAGAACAACCTTAGCAATCAGCCAAAGCGATTTGGCATCCCATGTTATTTCGCCTAACAATACGAATGGCCGTCAGTTTGCCATGCATCCATCCCTGTCAGGTCTTCGAGAAATGTTTAATCAGGGTAATGTGTCCCTGGTCTCAAACGTGGGAACGTTGGTTCAGCCCACCACAAGAAGCCAATATCGCAATAAGCTTGTAACCTTGCCCCCTCAGTTGTTTGGTCACAACACACAACAACTACAGTGGCAACTTTCACGGCCAAATGTTGCCGATGGTTTAGGCTGGGGCGGAAGCATTGCGGATGTATTGCAAGCCAACGGCGCAAACGCCAACTCCTCAGTCTCCATGAACATTTCCCTGGCAGGGAGAAGTAACTTCCTGAGCGGTAGAAATATTGAAGGGTACAGTGTGGGCACAGGGGGGCCTTCATCCTTGAACCTTCGCGATGCCGGGGACAATGCAATCTCAACGCAGGCATTCTTAGATATGATTGCCATACATCAGGATTCATCCCACCCCGCCAGCACACCCATGGGCAAAGTCCTCTCTGATGTAACGGTGCGCAGCGTTGCCAACGGCGGCCTGATCAACACGCTATTGGATGAAGAGTCGCAAATCACCCTGTCACCGCCCAGCGGTAACGGACTTGCCTCGCAGTTGCAAATGGTAGCGCGGTTGATGGAGTTTGGCCGAAGCGGCTTGGGGCACGATCGGCAGATCTTCTTCGTCTCTATGGGGGGGTATGATAATCACAGCGGCTTGCTGGGTGACACGCCCACCAACGGCCCCCACGGATTACTGCTTACTCAACTGAATAATGCCATGGTTCATTTTTGGCAGGTGCTGGGTGAAATTGGAATGCAGAATAACGTGACAACCTTCACCGCATCAGACTTTGGGCGCACGTATCGTTCAAACGGAAACGGATCGGATCACGGATGGGGCGGGCACCACATTGTGATGGGCGGCAATCACCTGCGCGGCAGCAGAATTTTTGGGCAATACCCCAGCGTTGTGCTAGGCGGTGAAGCCGATAGCTCCAGCGGGGGGCAGTTTATTCCCACAACTTCCGTGGATGAATACGGCTTTGAAATGGCCCGCTGGATGGGCGTTCCTCTTTCAGACATGGCTACGGTATTCCCGAACATTGCCAACTTTATTGATGTGTATAATCCCAATTCTTATTTGGGCCTTCTGAACGCCTAATCAATTGAGACACACTGCAATATAGCGCGAACCATAACACCTCGTAAGATTGATTTCTCGCGGGGTGTTTCTTTATGTCGAAACAATGTAATCGATAAATTCTCATCAAAACAACACTCCACAAAGCCAAGCAGATAATTCTAACCTGCTTGGCTCACTGCTTGGCTGTGTGGAGTTACTGTGTGAAGTCTGTTTCGGTGAGTGAGCGGAGTTAGGGTGGTAATCGAACGATTAGTTCAACAACCAGAAGCTGCCGTTGCTGATGAAGATATTCACTTCAACATCTGCCTGCGCAGGCGCGGATTCTACATTGCCGAGATTGTCCGTGCCGATTGTGTAGAAGGCGTAAACGCCGTTTGCATTGGCCCCTGTTTTTGAGGGGATGTACGTAAACACTCCGTCAGTTATTTCACCCACACGTTCGTAATAGCTTTTGCTGGGTTCTTTTGCGTACAGTTCAACTTTTGCAAGCCCTGAACCGTTTTCCACCGCTAAATAAGATCCCTGAATTGTAGTGGTATTCTGTGTATGCTGTGTGGCAGAGGCTGCTGTCTCCGGTGCTAATGTATCTAGCAGCGTTACAAGTGTTTCGGAAACGATGTTCGCATTTCCAGCCGCATCGGTTACAGCACCCGCCGCAAGATGTAGTTCCTTATATCCGTCGGGCGCTTCAAGGGTAAGATCAATGGTGTAAGTGCTTCCGCTTCCTTGTAGGTTTGAAACAACCAAACCGCTGACATTGAAATCGCTGAGTTCCAACCCAATAACATTTTCACTGAAATTCACGGAAACATTGCTAACCGTTTGTTCTTTAGTATTACTCGGCATTGAATCAAGCGTGACTACCGGGGCCAATGTATCAAGTTTAGTGGTAATAACTGCCGAAGCAACGTTGGTGTTGCCTGCCATGTCACTCACCGCATCGGCATCCAGCGCAAGTTCCTTAATGCCTTGGGTTTCGTTGAACAGCAAATCAAGGGTATATGAACTTCCTGTGCCTTGCAAATTAGCGACAGTCAACCCGTTGGTCGAAAAATCACCAAGTTCAAGGCCTGTTACTTCTTCTGAAAATTCAATACCAAAGCCTTCGATAACCAGTTGATTTGTCAAGCTTGGCAAGGAATCCAAAGTAGCAATTGGGACAGATGTATCGTGCATGGTTGAAACTTTTAAGGAGGCCGCGTTTCCGTTTCCTGCTGTGTCACTAACTGCGTTTGCCGCAAGGAAGATTTCTTTTACGCCGTCCGAACCGGTGAATGTAAGATCAACCGTGTAGGCATTCCCGGAGCCTTGCAGGTTGGCGACATCAATGCCGTTTGTTGTGAAGTCCGAGAGTTGCAACCCTGTCACTGCTTCGGAGAAGTTCACTGCAAAGCCCGCAAGCGTGGGTTCGTTTGTAATGCTCGGCAAAGCGGCGAGCGTTGCCACCGGCGCTGTTTGATCTAGCGTGACAGAGGCCGCTGCTGATGCCGCGTTTCCGTTTCCTGCTGTGTCACTCACGGCGTTTTCAGCAAGGAAGATTGCTTTCACGCCATCCGAACCGGTGAATGTAAGATCAACCGTGTAGGCATTCCCGGAGCCTTGCAGGT
>DAIOTT010000020.1:12425-29955 GCA_036751885.1 Candidatus Sumerlaeota bacterium | reverse complement strand
CAACCACCACAAAAATTGGCGAGGATCAAATCTTCTACTGCACGCAGCGCGGCATCTCTGAAGAAGACGCGGTTTCCATGATTGTAAATGGCTTCTGCAAGGAAGTACTGGCCGAGCTCCCTATGGAGTTTGCCGTGGAAGCGCAAAAACTCCTCAGCATTAGCCTTGAAGGCAGTGTAGGGTAAATTTGCTGTCAGAAAGTTTTCTGACTGATCATACTTAACAACGTTCAATAATACCACATTCAATCTATTGCGCAATTCGCAACACACCTAATGGAGTACACCAAGACAATGCTTGAGATTAAAAACCTACACGCAAACATTGAAGGAACAAAAATCCTAAACGGCCTAAACTTAACGGTCAATGCCGGTGAAGTTCATGCCATCATGGGGCCCAATGGTTCCGGGAAAAGTACGTTGGCGAAAATCATCGCAGGTGCCGAGGAATACCAAGTCACTGAAGGCGATGTAATCTACAACGGTAAAAGCATCCTTGAGGAAGACCCCGATGCACGGGCGCAAGCCGGCATTTTTCTGGCCTTTCAATACCCCGTGGAAATACCCGGCGTCAGCAACATCTACTTCCTTCGCACAGCGCTGAACTCCATCCGCAAGTCCCGCGGTGAAGAGGAAATCAGCAGCAAGGAGTTCCTCGCCTACGTGCGCGAAAAAGCCGTGTTGGTTGATCTTCCTCCGGAGCTGATGAGCCGTTCCGTGAACTTTGGTTTCTCCGGCGGCGAGAAAAAGCGGAATGAAATTTTTCAAATGGCCGTGCTTGATCCCTACCTTGCCTTGCTTGATGAAACTGACTCGGGCCTAGATATCGATGCCCTCAAAAGCGTTGCCAACGGCGTCAACAAACTCCGCAGTGAAAAGCGCGCAATCGTTGTAGTAACCCACTACCAGCGGCTGCTTGATTACATTGTCCCCGATAAAGTTCACGTTCTATACAAAGGCCAAATCATTAAAACGGGCGATAAATCCCTTGCACTTGAACTGGAAGAATCCGGTTACGCAGACATCATCAACCAACCTGCCAGCGTGTAAGAAAAGGAGCTCACCCCACACATGACAACTCTAACACCCCAATCCACAGCAGCGGAATCATTCGTTAGCCTTTACGCAAATTTAGAAGCGGGCTCAAGCGAACCTCAATGGCTTCAAGCGTTCCGTAAAAATGGTTTCACAAAAACACAACTCGCCGGATTTCCCCACAACAAGATGGAGGACTTCCGCTTCTCAAAACTCTCCGGCATTCGCGAAACAGAGTTTGCCTTTGCCAATCCCCAAGCAGATGTAACACCTGCTGATGTTGAACAATACTCCTACGCTGGAATGGATAAACACCAGTTCGTATTCGTAAACGGCGAATACCGCGAGGAACTCTCCAACACCGATCAACTCCCCGAAGGAATAATCGTTACAACCCTTCGGCGGGCACTGGTGCAGCATACAGCACTTTTGCAAAAACACTTGGGGCAACTTACCGTTCAAGATTCCACCTACTTCACGGGGCTGAACGATGCCCTTATGCAAGATGGTATGGTGCTGATTATTCCCGATGGAATGATCTGCGAGGAAAAACTCCATGCCATTTACCTTACCACGGATGAAGCGAATCCCACCCTCAACAGCCCCCGCAATTTATATGTTGCCGGTAAAGGTGCAAAAGCGCACCTAGTTGAAACTCATGCGTCCCTCGGGGACGGGCAGTACTTCAAAAATCTGCTCACTGAAGTTTACATGAGCGAAGATTCCCACATTGATCACTATCGTATTCAACGGGAAAGCTTGAACAGCTACAACGTTACAACGCTTCGCCTTTACGAGGAAGCAACTTCCCACTTCCGCTCACATACAATAGACTTTGGGGGCCTTACGGTGCGTAACAACATCCACGCAAAGCTTGATGGCGATGCGTGCGATGCAACCCTGAATTCACTTTATCTGTTGCGCGGCAAACAACACGTGGACAACTTTATGTGGGTTGAACACGTGAAGGAAGATATACCCAGCCACGAACTCTACAAAGGGATTTTGGATGAAGAAGCCAGCGCCGTGTTCACCGGTCGGCTTTACGTTCACAAAGAAGCCCAGCGCACGGATGCCAAGCAGACCAACCAAAACCTTCTGCTTTCAGATGATGCGCGCATCAACACAAAGCCCCAGCTAGAGATTTACGCCGATGATGTAAAGTGTACCCACGGCGCAACCGTTGGCCAACTAGATCCCACGGCGCTCTTCTACCTACAGTCTCGCGCAATTGATAAAGTCGCCGCGCGTAACCTGCTCATTCTTGCCTTCGCGGCGGAAATTACCGAAGCAATTGAAATTGATTCTGTTCGCGAATCCGTTGAGCAAACACTTCACGAACGATTGCTGAATAACCTGTAATCCTTCCGGAAGTGGCGTATACATTCGTTCCTGCTTCGCCTGTCCCTCTCGAAAATGAATAGGCAGGAAGGCAGGAACTTCCAACAAGGAGGATTCAATCATGACTACTCAACTACCCGTCGCTCACATCGACAACCCCCCCTTTAATCTAGACGAAATTCGCGCCGAGTTTCCTGTTCTTCACCAACTCATTAACGGCAAACCACTTGTCTATCTGGATAACGCCGCAAGCTCCCAAAAGCCCCGGTGTGTGATCAATGCAATTAGCCGTTACTATGAAACTACCCACGCCAACGTGCACCGCGGCATCCACACCCTAAGCCAGCAAGCAACGGATTTGTATGAAGAAGGGCGGGAAAAAGTTCGCGCCCTCCTCAATGCCCGCAGCGATAAAGAGATCATCTTCGTTCGCGGCGCAACGGAGGCAATCAACCTCGTTGCCTACACATTCGGTCAACAGTTCCTGCAACCCGGGGATGAAATCCTTGTCACCACCATGGAGCACCATGCCAACATTGTCCCTTGGCAACTTGTGGCTGAACAAAAAGGTGCCAAGGTAATTCCAATCCCTATTTCTGATTCCGGCGAAGTGGATTTGCCGGCATTCAAAAATCTCCTCAATCCCCGCACAAAAATGTTGGCGGTTGTACACATCTCCAACGCCTTAGGGACAATCAACCCTGTTGCTGAAATGATTGTGGAAGCAAAAAAACACGGCGTGTATACCTTGGTTGATGCTTGCCAAACAATCCCACACGCCCCGGTAAATGTGCAAGCGCTTGGGTGCGATTTTTTTGCTTTTTCGGCCCACAAAATGTACGGCCCCACAGGGATCGGAATACTGTACGGTCGCGAGGAAATCCTGAACCAATTGCCCCCTTACCAAGGTGGCGGCGATATGATTGACCTCGTCAGTTTTGAGAAAACTACCTACAATGATTTGCCGTTTAAATTTGAAGCAGGAACGCCTGACATCGCAGGAGTCGTGGGGCTTTCAGCAGCAATTGATTACATCCATTCAATCGGTTACGATAAAATTGCCCTGTGGGAAGAAGCGCTTTTAGCCTATGCTACGGAGCAGGTTTTGCAAATCGATGGCGTTCGAATTGTTGGCACAGCAGCGCACAAAGCCTCTGTACTTTCCCTCTTTGTGGAAGGCACGCACCCTTCCGATTTAGGCAGCATCCTTGACATGGAAGGCGTTGCCATTCGAACCGGTCATCATTGCGCTCAACCCGTTATGAAACGCTTTGGCGTTCCCGCAACGCTCCGCGCCTCCTTTGCATTCTACAACACAAAGCACGAGGTGGACGTATTTATAACCGCCTTGAAAAAAGCCATTCGCATGTGCCGCTAACGGCAACGTGCAAACCGGGACAAAGTCAAAACATAAGGAGTGACAGGTGAACGAAATACAACAAGCTCAGCAGGAAGTTATACAACAGTTTGATGGTTGCGTGGATTGGGAAGACCGCTACCAGCGAATCATTGATCTGGGGAAAGAACACGGTGACATTCCTGAGGAATTTAAGGTGGAAAAATTTCGGGTCAAAGGGTGCCAATCTACTGTGTATCTTCACGCCTCGCTGAACGGCGAGCGGGTTCACTTTCAGGCAACATCAGATGCCATGATTGTAAAGGGATTAGTCTCCCTGTTGATGCAGGTTTACAACAACCGCAAGCCACAAGAAATTCTCAGCACGCCGCCTTCTTTCATCAAAGAAATTGGCCTCAGCGAAAACCTCTCACAAGGCCGCGCTAACGGCCTTGCCTCCATGATTCAGCAAATCACCCTTTACGCCCAAGCCTTCTCAGCAATGCTGCAGACAAAATCCTAAGGAGCACTACCATGACTGAACCCCTTGATCTCGCGAAAATGCGCACCCTGATTATTGAAAAACTTCAAACCATTTTCGATCCCGAAATACCCGTGAACATTTATGAACTGGGCCTAATCTACGATATTGAAATTCTAGATTCAGGTTTAGCGAATATTACCATGACCCTTACTTCGCCGAACTGCCCTGCGGCAGAATCCCTACCCGCGGAAGTCGATGAAAAAGTAGCCTCCGTTGAAGGTGTTACTGAAGCAAACGTTCACATTGTTTGGGAACCTACTTGGACGCCAGATATGATGAGCGAAGAAGCTAAGCTTGAACTGAATATGTTCTAAAGCTCCAAAGAGTATAACGCAGAAACAACACCGCACAACTTATTGTGCGGCCTGCCCTTGAGCTTGAGTTGCACGTTCTGCCTTCAACAAACAATCTATGCACAAGCAATCGCGGAAAGCCTCTGCGATTGCTTTTTTTGTTTCATCGCTAAGTTGAATTGTTGAGCATTGGCATGCGGAAATGTTTTCCGGTGAGCAGGAAAATTCCTGACCACAACTCTCACAAATTTTCACCCTAGTACTTGCCTCCAGTAATCTTCACAAATACCCGGCACAATAGCGAGAATGTAATCAGGCCTAAGGAGGAGTAAATCAGCAGAGGTAACATATACGGCTGTTGCCCCGCTGAATCAATTAGCAACCTTGAAAAAACAAAAGCTAAAGCCCCTACAATACTGAGCAGCGTGAAGAACGTGGAACGGCTGAAGAGGAGCAGCAACATCATCACAGCGCCTGCAAGCCCGTAGATTGTTGCCGATGCCGGTGCGAAGCCGCCCTCCGCAAAATTCATGTTACTCATTTTGTAAATTGAAACAAAATGCGGCTGAACGTTTTGGGGAATCATCTCAAATACCTTGGCGTTGCCGCAAAAAAACAACACGAACAAAATCAGCGTAGCGGTAAACTGGGTAAACTTCATGAGCACGCCCACGGGGATCAAGCGGAGCGGATTCACAAGCCGGCGTTGTTGGAAAATCTTTTCTTCCTCAGCCCGTTTAAACGCGCCCTCCTGCATGATTTGAGCAACCTCGCTGGCGGCTTGGTTTTCCGCTTGGGCTGTTGTCATTCCCTCCGCCTCAAGGCGCGCTGTTTCCACCCGTTGCAAGGTTCGCATTTCTCGCGCTTTACGCCAAATTTCTTCGCGGTCTTCAATCCAGTTTATCAGGATGTCGCGCCAAGCACCAAAGCGCTTAGTTTTTGGCAAGCCCGCCTCTGCGCGAACCTCCCGCGCACCCCGTTTGGCATCATAATCGTAAATGGTTTCATACAATTCTTCCCATCGGTCGCCGGAAAACTGCATCACAAAAAACTGAACTTTATCCTCAGAAAGGCCCCGCAACCGTAATTCTTTCAGAACCTCTTGCAGGGGATCCAGAATGCGTTTGCGCTCCATTAGCAAGGGCCGGTGGATAAACTGCAGGTAACCAAAACCAAGACCAACACCGGCAATTGCAAGGCCAACCCACATCCACAACCACCCCACAAGCCAAAGGATCAGCCCCAATAAAAGAGCGCCAATAAGCCCTTGCAGATAGGTTTTCCAGTTCAGTGAAAATAGCAGTCTTTTTAGCCGTAAGTACAACGGCGCTTTCGTTAGAATACCCGTTGTAAGAAATGCAACGGGCGGAAGCAGCAGCGTAAGCCCCAACCCAAAGCCAACGGCAAACAAACTTTTGCTGAGCAAGCAAATGATTAGAACAAGGGGCGGAAGAAGTAGCAACGCCAGCTGGGCATTATCCCGAAGCGCTCGGCCTTTTGCGTTTTGAAATTCCAGTGCAACACGCTCCAACACTTGCAAATGCAGTTCACTGGGTTTGAACTCGCCGCTGGAATCAACACCCAAATACACCTCAAGGTCTTTTGCCAGTTCGTGGAGTGTTGGGTAACGATCCTCCGGTTTCTTTGCAAGCATGCGCTCTAAGATTGTGCGAATGGAAACGGGTACGTCGCCCACGTAGTGAGTAATCGGGATCAACGGCTCCTCAATGTGCTTCGTCATTAACTCGAACGCCGTTGTTCCTGAATACGGCGCTCGCCCTGCACACAGGTAATAGAACGTACAACCCAAGGAGTATTGATCAGAGCGGCCGTCCACTTTAGCCGTATCACGGGCTTGCTCTGGTGACATATACGCCGGTGTCCCCATCGCAACCTCTGCCATGGTGAGATCGTTACTCATAGCTTGCTCGCGAATTAAGTCCGCGTTGTAATCCATCCCCGCGGGGCGCTCTTCCCATTGGTTCATTTTCGCCAAGCCAAGATCGGCAACCTTAATCACGCCGTGCTCGTTAAGCATCAGGTTGTCTGGCTTTATATCGCGGTGTACCAAACCACGATCGTGGGCGTAGGCAAGACCCCGGCTGGCTTGCAGTATATAACCTGCCGCTTCATCAAATTTCAGGGAACCTTTTTCTCGGGTAATATCGCCGATGTTTTTTCCGCGAACAAACTCCAAACTGATGTAATGAACCCCTTCAGCAAAGCCAATATCAATTACGCCCATTACGTTGTGGTGGCTAAGCTGGGCGGCGCTTAGGGCTTCGCGGGTAAACCGGGCAAGAAGCTGGGCATTATGGGAAAACTTCTCCGGCAGAATTTTGAACGCAACTTTGCGATCCAGGGAAACTTGGTGGGCCAAGTAAACGGCGCCCATGCCCCCAGCACCCAACAGCGATTCAATAAAATACCCGTCGATCGTTTTGCCGATGAGCTTCAAATACTGACGGTGTTTTTCCGGAACCTCCTGCAAGGGGGGAACGTTTTTCGTCCGCCGATTTGCATCGGTAGAGCGCCTATTTGCAGCTGCCGATGCTGCGGGCACGGCCAAGGTTGGGGCTTCTGAATCACCCTTGTGCGGCGTTTTTGAATGTTTATTATGGACTCCTTCTGAAAGTTCAACCAAGGGCAAGGTGGGCTCTAACCCGCCAATGACGCCTCCACGAGCCGTTTGCTCGTTCTGGTTGTATTCGGGGGAGAACGTATCTAAATCATGAATCGGCGCCGCAACAGTAGGTTGATCAGCTTCGGACATAATCGCACGAGTTTCATCCACACCCGTAGCATCCAACCTGCTGGCTTCTGGATTGGGGGGGGATTTTTGTGCGTTCAATTTCTCATTGGCAGAATTCAAAATAGTTTCTGCATCGTCAAACGGATCAGGGGCAAAGCCGCTTCCACCACCAAAGGTAGGCAACTCATGCTCGCGATCGCCCAAGTTTTTGGAAGGGTTTCGATCAGTCATAAGAGATTCACAAAATTTCAACTGTAGATATACTATTACTCTATGCTCAAAGAGTCTTGAATGCCAACTAAAAAGATTCATCAACCTTTTGCTTGTACCAAAGCACGGGCCTTTGCGGGGCTCCGGCAACGGGAATCATCCGCTGGTGCCCTTCAACTCGGTGCGCTGGCGCATAAGCTTCCAGCAGCGGTGTAAACGTACCCGGTGGTAGCCATTCATCCTGCGGGCGTTCAGCGTTCAAAAGAATCCAATCCACGGATTGCGCTGCAATAACCGCCAGTAATGCTTGTGGTACCGGGTCCCCCGCGTACGTAGCGCAGCGCACCATATCAAAATTGTACAGCACCGGGTGCCCTGTTTGCCGTGCGTACCACTGGTGGTGAGGAACCCAAACAGTTTCGCCCTCTGTGTATTTTGCGGTAAGCTCATCAATCAAGCGTTCATAGCTTATGTAATCTTCCTCCGTGGGGATTTGCTCGTACGGGTTGTAGAATTGCGTGCCCAGGTGAAAAACCGAACTACACCCCAGAGCGCACGCGGCAAGAGCCGATGCTTTTTGTGAATGCTGGTAAAGCTTACCGCACCCAAGGGGCACAATAGCACTGAGTGTCAGGAAAAACGGCATCCAATTATTATTATAGCCGCCAAACTTCGTGTAAGCCCCAACACTTGCCCACAGGCTCCAAAGCAGAACGAATATAGCAACTACCCCGGGAATTATTGAAGAGCGAAAATCCCGGGAACTCTTATATTTCCTCAGTGAATGCAACGCGCTTAGGGGAACAATTGCAGCAAGCGCCAAAAGCAGCGCGGTGCACGGAAACAGAATTTCTCCCCAAATTCTGGGGGGCGTTTTTGCCGCCGCTTCCCAGTAGTCAGGTTGCAATATAAAGCCGTTTTGCAAGGGATTTTCACTGAAACCATAGTTCCCTGAACTGGGAAGCAAACTGCGGTAATCGTTTGCGTGCTCTAAGGCGTTGTTTACCACATAATGCCAAAACTTCGGGTTATTGAAAGCGGGGTAGAATGCGAGCAGATTGATGAACCCCAACCCTATCACAAAGGCCGCTGCTTTAGCCAGCGGTGCACCCCGCATAATAGCATAAACTGCCATCAGCAAAAGCAGGGGAAATACCGGCTGCTTTGTCCACGTGCCAAGGCATAAGAAAAACAATCCAACCAAGCAATGCCGTGGTTTTGACGATTTACGGCAGCATAAGGAAACACCCAGCAGCGCGAAAAACCACGTTGCGGAATCATTGCGGGCAAGATCATACCAAAACCCAGAAGCTGCATAAAACGATGCGTACAACCCCGCAGAAACCAGCCCTAAGGAAAGTTTATTTGTTCGGTGAAAAACAAATTCAATCAGGAACAGAAGCGTCCCTATTGTTCCCATCAACGAGATTAAACGCCCCCAAGCAAGATGCTCAAAACCCGTAATCCAAAATAAGCTGCCCATCAGCTGATGATAAAAAGGGGCGTACATATAAGGAACCCAGCCAGACTCTGGTTCAGGGTAAAGGGAAAGCCCTTGGGAGAACCGCCAAGCTTGAACCGCCGTTTGCCCCTCATTCCACTCTAACTCAAAGGGCGTTGTAAGCCGTGAAAAAGCGACAAATAAAAACAAAAGAATAAACGGCAACAACAAAAACGCGGGGGCGTATTCAACCGCAGTATAAATGAACGCCCGGCGATTTTGCAAGCCGCCGGGCGTTTGGGTTGATTCTGTTGAAGTTGATTCAGCTGCCATTGTATGAAACGCTAAGCGAATCCGCCTTGGTGTTCACTCTAGTTCAGGAGTTGCTGCAAAGCCTCAACACCCTTACCGTTGGCCCAATCGCCAAAGCTTACTCGATGGCCGTTTTGTTCAGCCTTCCAAGCGCTCAGCATGCTGCAGATTTTCGGCGCAACATCTTCCCCCACAACACTCTCAGCAATCAAAAAGTTCATCCTTGTTCCCAGCGGGTCCGCACCAGCGTACAAATTGTACTTATTCGGCCCACGGCCAATTATGCCAATCTCTGCCGTTTCCGGCCTTGCGCAGCTGTTGGGGCAACCGGTCATGCGAATAATCACGTTGGCATCCGCATGCCCAAGTTCCTCAATTTTCTCAATAATCTTGGGTAATTCACGTTCCGCTTCGGAGAGCGCAAGGCCGCAAAGCGGAAGCGCTGGGCAAGCCATTTCCAAACGGCGCAACGGGCTAATCCCCTTATCCGTAGGGATTTTATGCTCATCAAGCAACGCCTGAATAGCTGCTTTATCCGCGTCGGCAATATTCGCCAACACAATGTTATGATGAGCCGTTAACCGAACAGAGGGCTTGAACTGATCCACGATTTTTCGCAGACCCGTTTTGAACTGGAAGCTCCCCTCAAAATCGCGGATCCGGCCGTTTTCCACCCACACGCCCACGTAATTCAGGCCCTCTTGCTGTTGCTTGTGCCAGCCCAAATAATCAGGCTGGGCATGAGGTTTTACATTCTTCGGCTCGGGGAGCGGGCGGCCAATATGGGCCTCAACGGCCTTTTTGAACGCAAACTCACCCATCGAATCAATCGTATATTTCAAGCGTGCCAAGTGCCGGTGCTCACGGTTTCCGTGGTCTCGTTGGGCTTTCACCACGCCTTCCATTACCTCAACCACTTCGTCTTCCGTTTTCACAAACGTAAGGGGCGTAGCAAGCCGCGCGTAGGTCTCGGTTTTTGAATGACTGTGCCCCAAACCGCCGCCAACTAAAACTTCAAACCCCTCAATTTCACCATCCTTTGTTTTTACAATCACCCCGCCGTCGTTCGTAAAAACATCAATGGAATTATCAAGATCAATTGTCATCCCAATCTTAAACTTACGCGGCAAATAGCGCTCCCCGTAGATTGGTTCATCGGGAGCCTTAGAGGGCTCTTTCGTTTTGTAAACAATCGAACCATCCGGCCGAACGGAAACCCGCTCGTCGTCCAACCAAAGGTCAAAATAACTGCTGGATTGCGGCAGAAAGTGGTCGCTCACCCGACCTGCCAAAGCAATCAGGTTGCTGTGGATCTTCGCAAATGCAGGATCAATATCACTCACTGAGGAACTTGTTACATTCCGCACAACATCGCCGCACGCACCATTTGTGGAGATTTGTTGAAAGTGATTTAAATCGTGAATCAGCGGGCGCAAATCACCCTTAATCACACCGTGAAACTGAAACGCCTGCCGGCTTGTAATGCGCAGATCATTCTGACCGTACTTTTCTGCAAGGTCGTCGCAAAGCAAATACTGCTCGGCAGTAAGCACACCGCCCGGGGTCTTTGTGCGCACCATCATGCTGTATTTCTTATCCAACCCAGCCTTGCGCAGCTGCGAACGCAAATCGCGATTATCCTGCTGGTACGTGCCGTGGTGCTTCAGCAGTTGAACGGATTCCTCGGTAAAAGCCTTCAGCTCCTGATCCTCAAACTCGGAATCAATGCTCCCGTGTAGGCCCTTGCTGTGGGCTTTCAGAAATTCGTTTTTGGCCAATTTTGAAAAATCGACGTCGTTATTATCAGCCATTTTGCTGGGCTCCTTGAATTCCTACTTATTTAGTAGGAGAATGATTTCACGGGATGAGTCTGAAAATCAACCCTGATTGCGTCGTACTCTCAAAAACTTACGGTTGTGATTCTTGAAATTCCTTCAGCGAAAGCCGAATCATCCTAAGCGCCTCAACATACAACTCGCGAGGCGTTGTCAACGGTGGTAAAAATCTCAGTGTTGAGACGGCGGTGCAATTGAAGAGAATACCATGCTTGCGGCCAATAGCGGGAATTTTGGTTCCGTCGCAACTCAGCTGAACACCAATCATCAGCCCCGGCCCGCGCACTTCCTGAATCAACTCCGGAAATTCGCCCTGCATCTTACACAACTCGCTCCAAAAAAACTCCCCGTTCTTTAGAACCCCTGCCAAAAAGTCCTCATCAAAAACAATATCCAACACCGCGCAACCAGCGGCGCACGAAACAGGATTTCCCCCAAACGTAGACCCATGACTCCCCACTTGCAGGTGCTCTGCAACCCTTGCTTTTGCCAGCAGCGCCCCTAGCGGCAAACCCCCGCCAATGGCCTTGGCGCACAACACCACATCAGGGTTTACCCCAGCCCACATATAAGCAAACGGATAACCAGTACGCCCAATTCCGCACTGAATTTCATCAATCATTAGTAATGCGCTGCGCTCTTTGCAGCGTTTCTCCACCCCCTGCAAAAACGCCTTGCTGCAAGGCTTCACACCGCCTTCCCCTTGCACCGTTTCCATCATCACCGCGCACACATCATCACCCCAAGCGGCATCAACGGATTCAAGATCGTTGAGCTTCACAAACCGAATCCCCGCGGGAAGCGGCCCAAAATTCTCCCGCACCTTGGCAGACCAAGTCGCGCTCATACTGCCGAGCGTACGGCCGTGGAAGCTGCCCTCAAGGCACAGAATGGTAAACTTGCCCTCGCCCTTAGTATTCAACGCCCACCGCCGAGCCAGCTTTATGGCCGCTTCCGTAACCTCCGTACCGCTATTCGCAAAAAACACCTTCTCCAACCCCGTGGCCGCCGTAAGTTTTTCCGCCAAATTCAACTGCGGCTGAACTAAAAACACGTTAGAACAATGAATCAGCTCGTCCACCTGCGCATGCACCGCCTCAAGAACCTCCGGGTGGGCGTGCCCCACGTTATTCACCGCAATCCCCCCCAAAAAATCTAGGTAAACTCGGCCCTCTGAATCCCAGCAACGGCTTCCCTTGCCCCGCCTAATCAATACATCACGGTTTCCGTAATTCGGCATTAAGTTCAACTGCAACGCATCAAGGGAGGTCATCAACATCGTTCCTTACAAAAAAATCGCCCTACTTGCAAAAGGCAGAAAATCTTTAGCCTAAACCCCCGCACCGGAAAAGCCTTTTTATTCTGCCATACCACAACACCAAAGCAAACTACCTTCCACCTTGCACTTTACCCACCCTAAACCCTAACAATAACTGCCGAAAGACAAAAAGGCATAAACGTTGATTCCCCTAAAAACCCAGAGGCAACTGTAACCATGAGCGACGAACAACCAACCACCATCTACCCCCAACGGTCCCCCATCTACGGCCCCGTAAAAAGCTGGCGCTACGGCAACTCCCTTGGCGTGGATATGCTCATGGTAGATTCAATCTGCTCCTTCAACTGCATGTACTGCCAATTGGGAAACATCCACCAAGTCATCGACCAACAGAAAACCTTTGTCCCCACGGAACTCATCATTGCCGAGCTCGCCAAAGTCAACATGGCTGAAGTCGATATCGTCACCTTCAGCGGCAGCGGCGAACCAACCCTTGCCCTCAACATTGGCGAAGTCATTGATCACCTCAACACCACCTACAACAAGCCCTCCCTAGTACTCACAAACTCCACTTGGCTCTTCGATGCCGAAACCCGCAAACGCCTTCGCAACGCAACAATTGTGGATTGCAAGCTGGATGCCGCCTCCGATGCCATGCTGCAGCGCTACAACCGCGTTGCGGAAGGCGTAACCCACGAACGCATCCTGCGCGGCATCAAAGCCCTAAAAGCCGACGCAGAATTTCAGGGCAAAATGACCATACAATCCATGTTCATGCCCATCAACAAAAGCGAAGTACACCAACTCGCCGCCCTAATTCGCGAGATACAACCCGCTGAAGTGCAACTCAACACCCCCAAACGTCCCTACCCCCGCGAGTGGTACCCCGAAGCCCGCGGCAACCATTACGGCGAAGCCCCCGTGGAAACTGTAACCCTAAAAACAATCACCCTTGAGGAAGCCCAAGAAATTGAAGAAATCCTAAAAAACGAAACCGGCGTCCCCATTCGGTCTGTTTATCGCAACGCCCCACAACAGTAGAGCCTAAACCCGCGGCGCTTTGTCGCCCTTTGGGCTCGAACCCAAAGCCCTCACCACCTTAGGAACAACCCAATGCCCAAACCACCCCTCATGAAACAGCTTGATTGGCAAGCAATCTACACCTCTGGCACCGACTACAAAACCTGGCTCGATGGCGCAGAAAATCCCGATCACAAAGCCAAAATGCTGGAAAACTACGATCAAACCGTGGTTTTGGAATCCGAGTGGGCAGCCCTCAAAAACCTCGCAGCCAACGTTCATATTGTCGTCATTGCTGAAGACTGGTGCGGCGACGTCGTCCGCAACGTCCCCGCCCTGGAAAAACTCATCGCCGGAAGCGGCACCGTCAGCACCCGCTACATCACCCGCGAGCAACACCCCGAGGTCTTCATCCGCTTCCTCACCAACGGCGGCGAAGCAATACCCAAAATGATCTTCCTCTCCAAAGACTGGGTCGAAACCGGCAACTGGGGCCCCATGCCCCACGCCCTGCGCGAACACATCGCCCGAGGCAAAGCCGCCGGCGACGTCGCCGCCGCCCGAAAAATCACCGGACTGCTGTACAAAGCCGACTCCGGCCTGCGCGACGTTGTAAAAGAACTGCTGCAAGCAATAGACGTCGCTGCCACCACAACGATTACACTCCCCGCCGAGTAACAGTCAGGCTACAAACACACAACGCATTAAGGCACCACCAAGGCACCCCTTTACGGAGGTGCCTTTTCTGCATTCTCAACAAAAGCCCCCCCTTGCAACAGCATTTGCCAGAACCTTTGCGCTTATTTACAAGAAAAGAGATCCCCCAACCCATCAATAATAGAGTCGTCCTACAACTGGTGGATGTCTCTTGGTGGTTGCTTTAACAACCGGTGGTGAATGGGGGAGAGACTTTTCTATAAATTCTAGAAAAACGAGTGAGGCATACAATCGCCAAAGTCGTGTTTATATCTTGGCATCAGTACAATCCTTTGGCAATCAAACACAAGTATCCGGCACGCTTCTGATCCAACTGCAGTGTTTGTTTTTTGGAATCTCAGCTAAAACCGAACAGGAACCAAAATCCCATGAAAAAGAAGAGTTTTACAGAAGACCAGTTTGCCTTTGCACTGCGTCAGGCTGAGGCTGGAATCCCAGATAAGGAAGTGATCAGGAAGATGGGAGTCACTGAGCAGATGTTCTATCGCAGAAAGAAATGGAGATTGTCTGGAAGGCGCGGTGCGTCGCCCTATTTGGTGGAGAAATCACGATAGAAACGAAGCCATTTCAGTCAATCCCGACGCTAGTAATCGGGGGTCTGCTTTGAAATCAGAACCTGAGGGTATTGTTCCGTCAGCTGGGGAGAAGGTGAACGCATGAATACAAAAAACTGCCCTTAATATTTGTCGTAAGAAACATTGGTTATAAATCTTCAAAAGTCAAAAGGGTATTAGATTGACATCTCTAGAAGCGAGCATTGCGTTTAAATAAACAACCGTTAGAGAGTTGAGACGGACTCTAGGTTGTTGCTTGTCCATCACCGTTTCTTCGGAAATCTACAGACCAGTTGAATAACTTGTTAGATGCAAGGAAAAATAATGGCAGACGGAAATATTGCGTATAGAACAGTCGCATTTTTTTGATGTACTGGGATTCAAAGAATTAATTGCCTCTATGACACTAGTCGATTTGGCGAATAAATACGAGCGCATGATTAAGTGGACTACGGTTATTAATCGGAAATTAAGGGTAGGCCCTAATGGAAAGGAAATTCCAACGTTGTTTCCAGATCATCCTGTTAATGATCCATGGTGCAAACGATACATATTCTCTGATTCAATAATATTAGTATCATACGGGGATGATGAAGTTTCCTTTCTAAAACTCATTATTTACGCGAGAACATTATTGCAAGTCTTGATCGCTATGGGGCTACCAGCGCGTGGCGCAATCGTATTTGACGAGCTTTATGAGAATTCCAACCTTAATATAGTTCTCGGAAAGGCACTAACGCGCGCTTATGATCTTGAACAACGCCGGCAATGGATAGGGGGCAGCATAGATGACGAATTGAGAATTCATTTTCCAAAAGTATTTAAACATTTGGAACCTAAGAGTGGTGTACTAAGTGATGCATTTCTTAGATATCCGGTTCCGTTCAAAGATGGAACATCTACAATGATGCAAACTTTAAATTGGCGTTTTAACTTGATTTCTGAAAAAGGCACTAGATCATTATTTAATAAGGCAAATGATAAAAGCTCCGAGGAGAAAATTCAAAATACCATTAAATATGCACGTTGTATTGTGGAGTCAGGCCGTATTTACGTAGAAAAGCAGGATTTACTGCCAGTTGAACTTCGCACTTTTTGGGTGGGTTCCAAAAAGCCACCTTTTCCACATGGAGATGAATTGTGAGAAGCCCTCGATTAGTAACAAGCGATAAACCCTTCAAGACAACCAGTGGAAGGTTATTTAGAGACCTCCTGCTTAGTCGCTAAAATACTGTTCCCCACCCAAAAATCAGCTCCACATTTGATGAAATTTTCTGCACCATTTTGACGTGATTTTTGACAAACAATCGGAACTATGGGTAAACGGAAACGACGCTCGCCGGAGCAGATTATCGATAAGTTGCGCCGAGAGGAGAGGATGCAGTCTGAGGGATTGAGCATAGGGCAAGTCTGTCGCAGCTGAAGTAGGCGAGCAGAACTTTCATTGCGGGCTAGTCAAAATGTAAGGGGTAGCTTCAAGTCATTGCTACTGATCCAACTCAGCCCATTGTTCCACGCATTGGGGCCAGCGTTCTGGGTCGCAGCGCAGGAGGAGGAATTCTTCGTACAGCTCGTTCACAAGGTGGGAGAGGTGTTGGGTGGCTTGAACGCGAAGGGTAATGTATTCGTTCAGGTCGGCGACTTTTGGAACCGGGAGTTTGATGGACTTGAGATCGAACGTGCGACCGTCCAGCGTGAAGAGCCAGGTGGCATCCTGCGCGGTGAACTCAAACTTACAGCGCACAAGGCGTTTGCCGTTCATCAGGGCCGTAACAAACTCCGGCGAGGCGGCGGCTTCGTCGCCCGCAAGGGTTACTTTTGTCGCTTCCCCCAAGCTCGATTCCATCACCAGCGGGCCTTTGGGCGTTACAATCAACCCGGGCTCGCTGGGGGGAGCGGGGAGGGCGTCGCGAAGGCTTTCCACGGCAAGGTAAGTTAAGAAGTCCAACCCCAACGCCTCGTACCGATCCAGAATTTCCAAGTTAGATAGAGTAGGCATTAGTTTTCTTCTCCATCAGTATTGTCTGAATCGGTTGAAGGATCGGCCAAAGCGGCGAGCGGGTTTGCGGCGGGCATTGCGGCAGGCTTTGCCCCGTTCGGTTTGGCGGCGGTAGGCTTTGCAGCGGTTGGCTGGGCGTCTTCCGCGCCAAGGGCGGCGGTGGCGGCGTCGAACCCCTCTTCAAGCCCCTGCTCACATAGGGCCGCATACCCCTTCAGCGCGGGGAACTGGGGAACAAGTTTCAGCTCAAACGTACTCATAAAGAGTTCGCTAATCCGCTCGCACAGGGTGGTGGAGGTAGCAGTCATGTACACTTCGTTGGTGTTTCTGTCCCACACAAGCTCCGTAAAGATGCTGGTGGCCGAGGTTTCTTTGAGCATCACCACGGTAAGCTCCTCTTGCAGCGCAAGGCGGTGCTGACGCGTTAGGCGACTAAGGCCTTTTTCTTTTTGAACCTGTTCAATGCGCTCTTGCAAACGGGCTAGAAACAGGACTTTGCTGAAGGATTTTCTATCCCGCCGCACGGAGAGAAAAATCAAGGGGCCATCTTGCAAGTCCTCCCAGGTAATGGCCTCCGCCAACGGGTGGCGCGGATCAATCCAGCCAAAGGATTCCTTTTCAGCGCGCTCATCATTAATGGGTTTCCACGCATAACGACGCAACGCCATCGTCGCCGTGCGGTCGAACGTGGCGGAAACATCACCTTGAACAACAAACCGCCGGGCGGAAAGAGAACCAGATCGAAAGGGCATAAGCAGGGGGGGCCTTCTAGCAGAAACTTCGTGAGCAAAAGCTCAAGAGTGGAGGAGAGTGCCGAAAATGCCGTCGATGGTCAAGGAGAGTGAAGAACGCTTGAGGGGAAT
>DAIOTT010000020.1:11932-12415 GCA_036751885.1 Candidatus Sumerlaeota bacterium | reverse complement strand
ATTTTCATGAAGAGGCTCTGAGGCCGCTGAGAGTGAGAGTCTTCAACTCGTCAATACCGTCACCAAGGTCACAGGCCGCTCTGTGTGAGTGGGATTTTTGAGGTTTGTTGCCCGGTACAACGCGCGGAATTCATGCAAGCCCGGTAAAAAAGCTCAATGATTTTAACCTTGAATCCAAGTGAAACTCCACAAATCTGGCGAGGGCGAAGATTATTTGTCGTGCTTCGGGCAAGCTCATGCTGGGTGGTTCGTCGGCGCCTTTATTGAGCAGGTAAAGGGTTCGCACGGCGGTGGGGGGAAGCAGGCAGGTTTGTGAATTGGCCTCGGGAATGAGGGGCCATTTGATTGTTTTCGGGTGCTCGGCGGGGGGGAGATCGATTATGGCTGTCTCTAGGTGTAGCATGAAACACAAGGGCTTTGGCGCACCCGGGGGCCAGGGGCGAAGGTGAGGTCATAGGCTGGCGACAGCGTCCATTCGCCGGA
>DAIOTT010000020.1:9929-11922 GCA_036751885.1 Candidatus Sumerlaeota bacterium | reverse complement strand
CCGGGGGCCAGGGGGCGTTTAGGCGGTCGGAAAAAATGGGCAGGTAGCCAAAGCACTCCAGCAGTTGACACAACTCCCAGATGATATACTGCGGGTCGGTTTTCCAGCTGGGCGAGCGCAGTTGGTTGAAGAGCGAGAGCAGCAGGTTGAACTCGTGCTCAATCGCCTGGCCTGATACGGCGCTGAAGCTGACCATTTCGCCGAAAAGGCAGGCGAGGGAAAACGCCGTTAAGTCCTTCTGCAGGGCCCCGGCATCCTGAAGGGCGTCCACCTCGCGTAGGGTGGCAACGTCCGAGTCATCGTGTAGGGTTGCTTGTATTTCTACCACATGCAGGGGCTGCAACAGGGAACTCTTCAGCGAACTGCTTTTCCGCTGGATGCCCTTAGCCCACAGGGAAAGCGGGCCGAACCGGTCGCTCACAACGTGAATCATTTCACTGGTATTTTGGGTTTCGTAACGTTGAAGCACAACGGCCTTAAAACGTTCAACGGGCATTTGCTGGGCCTACTGCTGCTTTGGAGCTTCTATGAGGGGATTTTCCATTTGCTACAAAGCAAAACCTAAGAGATGATTCCGTGCAATCTGGAAGGTGGCTGATGGATAACGATTACCTTTACAAAACGCGGGTGGAGCAAGGGCGCGGCATTGCCCAAGCGGCGCACCAGCCGGTGACATCCCTCGTTCGGCAGGAAGATCTAAGCTTCTGCGCCTCGCGGTTGCTGATGGCATCCCGCATGATTGGGAACGACGACTCCGTTTTGGCCGAACTGATTGAGAACACCTTGGGCGATATGGCGGCCATTTTGCCGGAAGATGCCCTGAAGCGCGTGAAGAACGCCCGAGGCGCCTATTCCGACGAGCCGATCTATTGGGGCCTTTCCTGCCACGTTCTTGCGCAGATTTTATCAGAGTACAGCCGCGAAGCCAGCGCCCATGTCATCATGGAGCTTCGCAGTTGCTTGCCCGATTGGTTTGGCCGTTTTCAAGAGGCCTTTCGCTCTCACAAGCAACCCTACAAGGATTTGGAATTACTGGCGCTGATGGTGTATTTTGCCCAAACGGCAATCTTTCACGATAAAGGCGCTTACTCTTGGGTGCGGCAAACCATGCTGTACAACGTGGTTCAGCAGCCCTTTTGTTCTGAAACCGCGTTGGAGTTAGCCGCGCTTGCGGGTGGTGCGCTGGATCCCTCTAGCGATCAGGCTCAGTGGCGGCAACTGATTGAGCATTTGGAAGATATTGATAAAGTTCCCCCCGCGGCAGCCTCTGTGCGTGCTGCCATCGGCGGGCCTGCGCTGAACTCCTTCGACTTTGTAACCAGCAAAACCAACCGGGGTGCCGCAGGTCATTCAAAAGCCGCAGCAACTGATGAACCCCTAGGGGATGATGAAAAAAGTAAATTAACCCTGTTGATGGAAAACTTTCTGGAAAAATTTGGGATATTCCTCCCTTGGGGCGGTGCAATAATCATCGGCGGCTTTTGCCTGTGGGGGAGCGGAATGTTCCTGGATAAAGTTTTCAACACCAGCCCGGTGGGCAACCAAACGCTGAGTGAAAACTACGAGCAAATGCGCAAAATGAACGAGCAACGAAAAATGGAGGCTGAAAAAGCAGCAGCCCTTGAGAACGGTGAAATAGAATCCGCAAACCCAGAGGATTCACAACCGCTTGATGAGCCTGAAGAAGCAGGGCCTGAAATTCCAGAACCCGTTGAAGTTGCCGCTCTTCCTGAAATTCCTGTACCAACACCCCAACCCACACCCACGCCCACGCCAACCCCTGAACCCCTGAGCACGGCTTTCACCCCTGAGAACGCCGCCGGTGCCGGTGAGCTCCCACAAAGTATTGTGCAAGAAATCAACCACCGCCTAGTACAGCTGCCGCCCCGGCTAAAGCTGGCGCGTATGGCCCAAACTGGGCACTACAAGTACGGTCGGCTTTCCGGCAATCCGCTCGTCTATGTCGGCAACATCGGCATCCTCGCGACCGCGC
>DAIOTT010000020.1:0-9919 GCA_036751885.1 Candidatus Sumerlaeota bacterium | reverse complement strand
ATGTAAATCCCACCAACCCCTCACAAGCCATTATTTATTACCCAATCAGCTGGTTTGAATCCGGCAAGCCGCCGCAACCCCAACTGCTGGAAACACACATGGTAAAGCAGGGCGAGAAATGGAGCATTAGCTTCGCCGTTCGCTGTACCGAGCTTACCCCAGCGGGGCCTGTTCGGGTTTCCCAGCCCGAGGATAGGGCATGGGTTCAAACTCTTTTTATAGAAAACCCCTTTTATAAAACGTCAAATCCGTCTTTAGCCCTTGCCAATCCCCCTTGAAATCTATACACAACAATCATTCTTAATAATTATGGGAACACCGTGTAATGAAATTATTCTCAATTCAAAATCTTGCACTTACCGTCTTAAGCTCAACCTTGTTGATCTCTGGCTGTGGAACGTCAAACATCTCCCGCGCAATCGCTGAATATAACAAAGAAAATTACCAAAACGCCCGTGAAATCTACAACTCAATTCTTGAAGTAAACCCTCGCGATAAAAAAGCCCGCCTCAACCGTGGTCTTACTCACACTACCGAGGGAAACTACGAAGAAGCCATGAACGACTACAACGAGGCTATTGAGCTGGACGATGAATACGAACAAGCCTACAATAACCGCGGCGTGTTGTACTACAAACTCGGCGACAACGCCAAAGCAATTGCCGACTACAACAAAGCCATTGAATTGGATGATGATTACGCAATCCCCTATGTAAACCGTGGGCGCGTACATTATGACCAAGGCAATTACGACAAAGCCCTAGCTGATGCGGAAGAAGCGATTGAAATTGATGATGACTTCGCTGCAGCCTATTTACTTCGTGGTGAAGCAAAAGAAGCCCAAGGCGATGAAAATGCAGCCGTTGAAGATTACAAAGTTGCCTACCAAAAGAACGAGGACTTTGTTCCCGCCCAAGAAAAACTCCGGGAAAAAAACATCGATCCCGAAACTCTCTAAAAGCTGCTTCTAAACGGTAAACAGGTTCTAATACGTTTTAAGTCTCTTAATTCAACAACATCCCCTTCTGTTGCTTTTCTAACAGAAGGGGAATTTTCTTTTTAGACGGGATAACACAATCATCAGGATCATATCATCCCGTACATCCTGTTATCCTGTCTAAAGAATACAATCGGTTACTCGCAAAGCCTTTCAACGGCATTTACAATCAACCGAACACCAAACCCCGTTGCGCCGGGTTTATAATACCGTGTGGGGCTGTTGGCTCTGGCGGGTTTACTGATGTCAAGATGCGCCCACCGAGCCCCCTCTGGAACAAACTCTTTCAGGAAGTTCGCCGCATGAATGGCACCGCCAGCAGGGGATTGGCTGCTCATGTTACAAAGATCAGCCAAAGGGTGCTTCAACGAGGGAGCATACTCCTGCCACAGCGGGAGCGGCCAAATGTTATCGCCCGTTGCAGAGCCGGCCTCATGCAGCAACCCAGCAAGGCCTTTGTCATCGGTAAACAACGCCCCAAGCCGTTCCCCCAACGCAACACCAGCGGCCCCTGTTAGGGTGGCAATATCAACCAACACATCACCAGGCTTAAACCCCTCCTCCAGAACGTGGCAAAACGCATCGGCCAGCAACAACCGCCCTTCAGCATCGGCGTTTTCAATGTAAACAGTCTTGCCGTTTTTTGCGGCGATAATCGAACCCGGTAGCACTGCATTTGAACTGATTGCATTCACCGCCAACGGAATAATCGCCGTAATGTTGACTCTTGGTTGAAGCTTGGCAAAGGCCAGCATGCTGCCAAAAACCGCCGCAGCTCCTGCCATATCCCCGTTCATGGTGTGCATGGATTTGCCGTCCTTAATGCTGTACCCGCCGGAATCAAAACAAACGCCTTTACCCACTAGAAATACACTGCTAACAGCCCCCTCTTTCGCAGAATGCGGTTCCGCTGCCTCCAGCTGAAGAACCATCAGGGCGGGCTTTTCAGCGCTCCCACACCCCACGGCATGGATCAGATTATACCCCTTGGCCAACAACTCGTTGTGATTTAACACCCGCAAACTCAGGTTTGCTTGCCGACTCACCAGCTCCTGAGCATACAGAACAAACTGCGCAGGTGTTAGGTGGTTATTGGGGTCGTTCACCAGTTCTCGCGCGGTGTTTACCCCCGCCAGAACGGGCTTATGCCGAGCAACGGCGGCGTTCAAGGCGTTTTGGTGCTCGTGGGTGGTTACAAATTCAATCTGCAAATCAGGGCGCTTTTGCGGGGCGGATTTATACCGTTGATCCAAAAAATCCCCCAGAAAAATGCCCTCCATCAACGCAATACCCTGCTCCACCGGGTTGCACCCCATCACGGCAAAAACCAAGTGCGAAAGCGAATACTGCCGGCAAATTTCTACACACCGCGCGGCCGCTGACTTGAGCCTTTCCGCCCCCGGCATTTCAGGCAAAAAGGAATCAGAGTAAAGCAACAAATGCGGCGTTTTCGCTGAGGATGTTTTCTCCAACGTGCAAAACCACTCAGCATTCGTGCTCTTATCATCAACCGCCTTGCGGAAAAAATCTAAGTGGCTTTGCAACGGTTCATCAATCGTTCGACCAAAGGTTTCTTTGTTCGTAAAAATAATTACCAAGGCCTCAGCCTTGTAGGATTCCAACGGATTACTGCTAACGTGAATATTCATGGGCATCGAGACCTCTGAGTTTAATTTGGTGCATAAAACAACAACATCGAAAGTAAAAGGAAATCCTGAAAAAACAAGATCATCCCTTGCACCCCCCGCCTAAATTGAACTACACGATTCAACCCACAATGCAAGCCGGTCTGCAACCTGCATGCACATGCTTTACCCAACGCACTTCCACTTTAGTGCCGATTTCCTAGGAGAAAAGCTGCAAAAAAAGCAGCACATTTACCCATGACTCACAAAATTCTTGTAAGTGACAAACTCAGCGACGACGGACTGAATGTTTTTAAGGATGCGGGTTTCGAGGTACACCACCTTCCAGAAATTACGCAGGATGAAATTAAAGCAACCATTCACGAGTACGACGGTTGGGTTGTTCGTAGCCGGAGCCGTGCAACTGCTGAAATTTTGGTAAACGCTCACAAGCTTCGCGTTATAGGCCGTGCCGGTGTTGGCATTGATAACGTTGATGTCGTTGCCGCCAGCAAACGCGGCATCATTGTCATGAACACCCCCGCAGGCAACACAATCAGCACCGCAGAACACGCCATTTCCATGATGATGAGCCTTGCCCGCAAAATCCCCGCCGCCGATGCCAGCATGCGCGAAGGCAAGTGGGACAAAAAATCCTTCATGGGTGTAGAGCTTCGCGGCAAAACCCTCGGCATCCTCGGCTTTGGCCGCATCGGGCAAGAAGTTGCTCAACGCATGAAAGCCTTTCAAATGACCGTGATCGCCTACGATCCCTTTGTCACGACGGACGGCATGAAGCACGCCGGCGTTTCACCGGCCTCCGTGGATGAAATTTGCCGCACCGCGGACTTCATCACCATCCACACGCCCCTCTCAGCCGAAACAAAAAACCTGATCAACGCTGAAAGCCTGAAAACCATGAAAAAATCCGTGCGCATCGTCAACTGCGCCCGCGGCGGAATCATTGATGAGCAAGCCCTTGCCGAAGCCCTGAACAACGGCACTATCGCCGGCGCCGCGCTGGATGTATTTGAAAGCGAGCCCATCCCAGAAGACCACGTTCTCCGCAACGTCAAGAACATCGTCATCACCCCACACATTGCCGCCTCCACCGTTGAAGCCCAAGAGAACGTTGCCATACAAGTGGCAGAACAAATTGTAGACGTCCTCAAAAACAACAAAATCACCAACGCCCTCAACGCACCCAGCATCGAGCCCCGCATCCTTGAATCCCTAAAGCCCTACTTGGACTTATGCGAAAAACTCGGCAGCTTCATCGCCCAATTCAGCGGCAAACGCGCCACAAAAATCACCACCAGCTTCAGCGGCACCGTCCGCGATTTCCCCCTCTCGCCCCTCACAACCGCCGTTTGCAAAGGCTTCGTTGAAACCTCAACAGATAACCCAGTAAACTACGTCAACGCCCAACACATCCTGCAAGAGCGTGGCATCGAAATTGTAGAAACCAGCCGCAGCCACCAATTCCGCTTCAGTAACCTCATGGCCATTGATGTTACCTACGACGACGGCACCGAGAACTCCGTTGCTGGAACCGTGTTTGATCCCGACCACGGCCGCATCGTTATGGTAAACGGTAAAACCTTTGTCGCCCTGCCAGAAGGCAACCTCATCGTGCTTGAAAACAACGACGTCCCCGGCATCGTGGGCAGTGTAGGCACCTTCATGGGTCAGCGAAACCTCAACATCTCAGAAATGACATGGGGCCGCCACAAAGACGACCACAAAGCCATGACTGTCATCAACATCGAAGGCGACGTACAGGACGAACACCTCACAGAAATCAAACAACTCAAAGACATCGTAAATGCCCGCCTGATTCGCCTGTAATTACGTTTCAAAGAAAGAAACACTAAAACCACACATACCTCAAAACCCTCGGGAAAAAGAAGCCTGAGGGTTTGTTGTTTCACCACAGAGACACAGTGAGTTTTTACTTTCTAATGATAGAAAAAAAATCAATCAAAGCTATATTGAAAAGTGTTGAATGATTATCTCCGTGCCTTAGTGGCTCCGTGGTAAAAAACGATCGTAATCTAACAGGCCCTTCTTTTCTAACTTACGAGACCACCGCCCATGCTCGGAAACCTTCTTCTCCCTGAAATACAAGAACTTGTTGAGCAGCGAAACTACCGGTTGCTGAAAGAAACGCTCGCCGAAATTCCTGCAGCGGATTTGGCTGATATGGTCGAAGATTTGGAGCAGAGCGAGTTCGTTGTTTTATTCCGGCTTTTGCCCAAGGAGTTAGCCACCGATGTGTTCGAGCATTTAGAGCTGGTTCACCAGAAAACCCTGCTCGATCAACTTCGCAGCAACCGTGTGCACGAGCTCATGAACACGATGTCGCCAGACGACCGCACGGCCCTTCTTGAGGAGCTCCCCACAAAGGCCGCCAATAAGCTCATGATGATGCTCACGGTGGAGGAGCGCGATATTGCCCGCACCTTGCTCAATTACCCGGAAGATAGCGTGGGCCGCGTAATGACCCCGGATTTCATCTACCTCCTTACCAGCATGACTGTTGCCGATGCCCTTACAAAGATTCGCGTGCTCGGCATCAACCGCGAAACCGTCTACGATCTTTACATCGTAGATTCTGCCATGTCCATCCTCGGGTATGTTCCCCTCTCAACCCTAGTTACAGCCCCTTTAGATCAAAAAGTTGCCGAGCTAATGGGCGGCAACGTGATTAAAATTTCCGCCATGAGTGATCAGGAAGAAGCCGTGGAAACGCTTTCCCGATACGACTTAGCCGCCCTTCCCGTGGTGGACCGAGACGATAAACTCATCGGCATCGTCACGTTCGACGACGTGCTTGATATTGTGGAAGAGGAGTACACCGAAGATACACACCTGCAGGCAGCCGTTCAACCGCTGGAGGATAAATACCTGCAACTCAAGCCCCTGATGCTTGTGAAAAGCCGTATCCCTTGGCTCATCATCCTTCTCATTGCCGAAACGCTGGGTGTTTTTCTGCTTCGCCGGTACGATGACTTCATGCAGTCCACCATTGTTTTGGCGCTGTTCCTGCCGGTGATGATTGCCACCGGGGGAAATACCGGCACGCAATCAGCCGCCTTGGTGATTCGCGCCATGGCAACCGGCGATCTTGAACTTCGCGACGGATTCCGCGTGCTTCAGCGTGAAATGGCCGTAAGCCTTTTGCTTTCTGCCGTATTGGGCGTTTTGTCCTTCAGCATGGTTTACCTTATGGAGGCCGATCTCGCCATTGCCCTATGCATCGGCGTGGGCTTGGCAACAATTGTAACGCTCTCCAACCTGATGGGCGCGCTATTTCCGCTGCTGCTGCAAGCAATCCGGCTAGACCCCGCGCTGATGTCCGGCCCCTTCATCAGCACCATTATTGATGTGATTGGCTTGGTGATCTATCTGGAGATTAGCCGGGCTATTTTGGGTTTTCCAGTCTAGCGGCCGTGGCAGCAGCCTCCGCTTCTGTCACGGCTTTTTCGGCTTCAGTAGCCCGCCGTTTCGCTTTCTCCGCTTCATGCTTTTCAAAGTCAAGCCGCACACGTTATGCACGTTTTCCTGTGAAACGCGTTGGGCAATTTCGGCTCCCTTCATGGCAGCCTCCTGCAGGTTCAGGGGTGCATCGTCATGAGTCGGCACGCCTCTGGAAATGTGTAAGGTTTGCGTGGGGAAGGCAAATTCAACCCCAACTACTTTAGCCAGCCGCAAAATATCCAGAAACAAATTGTGCCGCGCCTCAAGCTCTGCACCCCAATTGGGAACGTCGAAGAACATATAAAACAATATATCTAAGGAGTACGCATTGTACTCGTTCGCGTATACAAAAAACTTGGATTTATGGGTGTGCGGTTGCTTTAAAATCAACTCACGGCACCCTTGGCAAAAGGCCTCAATTTTCTCAGGGGGTGTGTCATACGTTAGGGAAAGTGTTGTCTTCCATCGGCGCAGTTTCCGCATGCCGTAGTTGTCCACCGTGCTGCTAATCAACCGCGAGTTTGGCACGGTAATCAGGGAGTTGTAGAAGGTTCTAACCCGGGTGCTTCGCAGGCCAACGCTTTCCACTTCGCCCTCGGTACCATTCTCCACAACAATCCAATCCCCCACGCGGAAGGGCTGATCAATCAGAACAGTCAGCGAACCAAAAAAGTTTTCCACTGTATCTTTAGCTGCCAGAGCAAAGGCCAAGCCACCAAGCCCTAGGCCCGCTAACAAACTGGCGATATTGATGTTCAGTTGGCTGGCAATAAACACCAAGCCAAACAACGCGATAAAGATTTTGATTACCTTGCTCAAAAACGGAATCAGCAGGTCATCAACTTTGGTCTCTGTTTTTGAAGCGAGTTTGGCAAAGTAAATGGCAAGCCCATCCACCGCTTTATAAGCGGCCCAAACAAAGCTCGCCGCGGCCAAAAACCGAACCACAACGTTGAAGATTACATCAACAGTGGTTGGTAACAGCAAAACCAACAGCGCGATCTTGAATACCCCTGCCATCGCCAAAATCCCAAACGGGCGAACAGCCGCAGCAATATTCTCTTTCTCAAGTTTAAGTTCTGTTTTACGCAATGCCGCCGCGGTGAACAGGGTTAGAAAGTTAACCGTAAGCCGATCAAACAAAACCCCGATGCAAATGGCGATAAAAATGCCCAGCCATTTCCACGCTTCCAAAAATAAAACCCGCTCCTGCAACTCCACAGGCAGGGAAAGCTCAAAGGTTTGGCTAATCGTCAGCTCCGGGGACGATGTTACACCATCCACAACGTCCTTATTCTGCATTTCGTCCCAAATGGCGGGTAGGCTATCAATGGTAGCGGTGCTGAATAGCCACTCGCCGTTGGGTTGCCGTTCAATTTGAATCTGCCCTTTTTCATAGGTTGAAAACGTGTAAATCGGGCCGGAACCCATGGAGTTGTTAATCTCATCGTAATCAACAAGTTTTGTGCGATCCATAATCTGTTTCAGGATCTTCGCCCGTTCTACCTTCGTTGAGGGCGGGCTAAGGGGCATATCTAAGGTTTTAATCGCCTGTGGATCAATGCGGTCCTGCCGATTGATTGATTGATCAGGAAAGGCGGTTAAAAACGTGCGCATTGTCTCGGCTGGAGAAGCCAACTCAGGATCAACCTGGATGCTGGGTGCATCACTTTTCCCCGCCTCCTGAGAGGAGCCCGTTAGCTGCGCAGCTGATTGAGCCGTTACAGGTTGGATTAGCCCTAAAGTAAGTAAAATGAGTGCAAAAAGCAGCGTGTATTGCGCAATAAGTTTGTGGTTCTTAAGGTACATAGGAATTATTGGAAGCCCTTTGGGGGGGTGCGGGGGATTTTACCAAGCACAAATGAGTCGCGTATTTAGAGTGCAAGGGCTACGGCTTGTCAATAGTCTCTCATTTTTCTCCTCATCTCCAGCCCATAACCCCCCTCTTCAGTTGACATCCGCAGCTGTTTCGCCTTTCGTACCCCTTCTTTTTGAATGGACGGATTCAATGGCACTGATTATCCAAAAATTCGGTGGTGATGCCTTGGGTGACAAAGGCAAAGGCGCCGATGTAAATGAAAGCGATTTAAGCGGCGCATCACTCTTCGTGGAAAAATTCCGCCACGTAGCAGAAATCGTGCGAAACACCCAACGCAAAGGGAACCAAGTTGTTGTTGTTGTTTCCGCCATGGGCGATACAACCAACCGCCTGCTGCGCATGGCACAAGCCCTAAACAAAACCCCCCCCGAGCGTGAGCTGGACATGCTGATGACCACCGGCGAACAGCAGTCCATTGCCCTTCTGGCCATTGCCCTAGAAAGCATGGGCATGAAAGCAATCAGCTTCACCGGCCCCCAAGTAGGGATTAAAACAGACTCCATTTTTGGCCGCTCCCGCATTGTGGACATCAAGGCCGATCGCCTAAAGGAGGCTCTTGCTGAAGGGCGCGTTCCCATTGTGGCCGGCTTCCAAGGCGCCTCGGATGATCTTGAACTCACCACCCTTGGCCGCGGCGGTTCAGATATTACCGCCGTTGCCGTTGCAGCAGCCCTGAAAGCAGAGGTCTGCGAATTCTACAAAGATGTAGACGGAATCTTCACCACCGACCCCAGAGTCTGTTCCAGAGCACGAAAAATTAACCGCATCAGCTACGATGAAATGCTGGAGCTTGCAAGCCTTGGGGCCGGGATTCTTCATTCCCGCTCCGTTGAGTTCGCCAAAAATTACGGAATTCCCCTTCACGTGCGCAGCTTCCTGCACGATGAAGAGGGAACCTATGTCACCGAAGAGGATAAAAACATGGAAAACGTAGTAGTCAGTGGCGTGGCGTTCAGCCGCGACGAAGGCAAAATCTCCCTTATGGGCGTTCCTGAAAAACCCGGCATTGCCGCTCAACTCTTCTCACGCCTTGGCGATGCAGGCGTTGTGGTGGATGTTATTTCTCAGGCCCAAGCAACTGGCCTGACGAACGATATTTCCTTTACCGTTGGGAAAAGTGATTTTGCCAAAGCCTCCCAAGTGGCCCAAGCCTACGGCGATGAGATCGGCGCCAAGAACCTGCTGCTAGATGACAGCATCTGTAAAGTCAGCGCCGTAGGCGTGGGCATGCGCTCCCACTCTAACGTTGCCGGAAAGATGTTTAGCGTTCTCTCCAAAGCTGGCATTAATATACAGCTTATCTCCACCTCCGAGATCAAGATCAGTGTGATCATCGCAGAAGCCGATCTTCAACGGGCGGTAAACGCCATTCACGAGGCCTTTGAAGATCAACGCGAGTTCTCCACGCTGGAGGAAAATTCAGCCTCTCGGAAATAAGCTCTTCATGTTCAACAAGAAAACCCAACCACTCAACAGGCAAGAAACGCTAACACAAACTGAACTTACTTGAGTAACAATCCAACCGTTATTCCGCCCCTAAAGGAAACTAAACTGCACAATCACCCGCTCAGTCGCTTCCCCTTACGGAAGCCCGCCGCACCGCCTACTGCGGCGAAATCAATGAACCCCACCTAGGCCAAAATATTGTCCTAAAAGGCTGGGTGCACCGCCGTCGTGATTTGGGCGGAATCATCTTCATTGAACTACGGGACCGCTCCGGCTTTGTGCAAGTTCGGTTTGATCCCACCGTTGTCTCGCCCCAGCAATTTGATGTTGCCCAAAGCGTACGCAGCGAATATTGCCTCGCAATCAGGGGCAAAGTGGAACAACGCCCCGCGGATTCAATCAACGAGAAACTCGTAAACGGTACCATTGAAGTTCTTGTTCATGAAGTTGAAGTGCTTTCAACAAGCAAAGCCCTGCCCTTTCAAATCAGCG
>DAIOTT010000019.1:16876-29999 GCA_036751885.1 Candidatus Sumerlaeota bacterium | reverse complement strand
AAGCGGTACGTGAGCTGGGTTCAGAACGTCGTGAGACAGTTCGGTCCCTATCTGCTGTGGGCGTAGGTAACTTGAGAGGATTTGACTCTAGTACGAGAGGACCGAGTTGAACAGACCTCTAGTGTTTCGGTTGTGACGCCAGTTGCATTGCCGAGTAGCTATGTTTGGATCGGATAACTGCTGAAAGCATCTAAGCAGGAAGCCGACCTCAAGATTAGGTTACCCTGAAAGCTCGTGGAAGACTACCACGTTGATAGGCTAGGTGTGGAAGCGTAGTAATACGTGAAGCTAACTAGTACTAATTAGCTGTTTGGCTTATTTAGACATTGGTCTAAATCTCTCTTCATCAACGATTTTGTGAACATTTCTATCCAGATTATCATGATACAAAGAACCCATCACAACCAAACACCAAGTTTGGCGATGATAGGGCGAAGGTCCACCCGTTCCCATTCCGAACACGGAAGTTAAGCTTCGCACCGCCGATGATACTGCGCTCAATGGGTGTGGGAAAGTAGGTAATCGCCAGAAATTTCAGCCCCTCAGCTTCAGCGCTCAGGGGCTTTTTCGTTTTTACCCAATACATTCGTTCAAATGTTCACCAACTTTTTTCAACCGGATAATGGGATTTATGCTGATGCTCAAATTGATGTCGCAATAGAATTAAGTTTTTTGGCAAATGTAGAGTTTTTTCACGCCGAGCCGCAAAGAGGTAGTGAGAGGGCGCAGAGGTTTTCCAGATTTACGGAACCATTATTTCACTGCGCGTCGAACTTCACCTCATTTCTCTGCGTGAAAAAAATCTATTGGATCACGAACACGTTCGACTAGTGATTTACAAGATCGAATGGGCGATACACCCTCAAACCTAATCTAATCCCCTCCATCCTATTATCACGTCTCAAGAAAATCTATTGAATAAACAGCATCGTTCTACGATATTTTTCAAATATCGCCTTCCGTCTTGCGCATGCAAATAAACTCCGTTAAATTTATCTAATATTGTTAAAGATGGTTTCACCATGCGCTCGTTTGTCTTCTTGAACTACTTAGTTTTTGTTGGGAATTTTACTGATAATGCCCTGCGTTTATTAGTTTGGCTTACTTTCGGGGCTTTGGCTTTACAGCTGAATGAGTCCCCCGATAGTTACAGGGCTTTAGTGGGTGTTTGCTACACGGCGCCCTGGTTATTCTTTTCTCTGATTGCAGGGCAACTAGCAGATCGGTTTTCAAAACGCCATGTGGTATTAGCCACTCGCTTGCTTGATGTTGTTATCTGGATGAGCGGTATGATTGCCTACGCTTTTTTCCGCGATCCCTATTTGTTGCTGGGTATGTTGTTCGCCTTGGGTGTTCGTATGAGTTTATTCGGCCCGCCGAGCATGGGGTTGATTGCTGAAATTCTACCTCCTCGGCGCGTGACTTGGGGCAATAGCTGGATCGATGGGCTTACATTCTTAGGAGCAATTCTAGGGACGGCTTTTGGCGGGTTAGTTTTTGATTTGTTCGATGGCGAACTCCTGTTTCCGCTTCTGTTTTTATCTATTCTTTCAAGCTCCAGTATTATTGCAAGTTTGTTGATGCACCCCATTCCACCAGCAGAGCCTACTCGCCGCCTCAACTTGTTCCCGCTTAAGCATGTTCGCCAGGTACTTTCATCCATGCGCCAAACCCCAGGCATGAGTTGGTCCTTTGCAGGGATTGTTTTTTGGTGGGCTTTAGCAGCCCTCGCATTGCAGGTTTCCATGAAGTTTGCCGAAGATACACTGCTGATGGAAGGCTTTGGAACGAGTCGATTCTTCATCTATGTTGGCATCGACGTTGGCTCTGGCAGCATCATGGCGGGAATTTGGTGCCGTCGACATTTGGAGTTAGGGTATGTTCCCCTTGCGGGAATCATGATGGGCGTTTGTTCGTTGGTCATTGGCTTAGTACCCCCGAGCGAACTCTTCTCTGGGGTGATGATTTGCGTGTTTGGTTTTTTTGCAGGTTGGTTTATCATTCCGTTGAAGGGTTTTCTGCAGCGCTCAGCTCAGCCTGAAGCCCGGGGCGGTTTGCTTGGCACCCTGAATTTCTTTCAGTATGGTTCCATCTTTGTTTCCTCCGGGTTTATTTATTACTTTTTGACCGAAATATTGGCCTTAACGGCGCCTCAAATTTTCGTTTTGTTGGGGATTTTACTGCTAGTAGCCTCAGCGATAATTTTCGTGTATTTGCGTAATGTTGCTTTACGTTGCCTGATTTACATATTCCTAAACACGGTTTATAAAATCCGAATTCAGGGAGTGGATAACATTCCTGAACATGGCGGAGCGCTGATTGTTTCTAATCACATGAGTTTTGCCGATGGCATACTGATGGCAGCAGCCGTTGAACGGCCCATTTTTCCGATTATTTATGATGAGATTTACAACAATCCGTTTATCAAACCGATTGTTGATCTGATCGAGCCGATTCCGATAAACCATAAAATGAAGCCCCGTGAATTAATTGAAACGTTGAACTATGCTTCAGAAAAAATCCGCTCTGGTAACATCGTGATTATTTTTGCCGAAGGCCAAATCAGCCGAGTTGGTTTTCAGTTGGATTTCCGCAAGGGTATTGAGCGGATCATGCGGGATCTAAAGGAGCCGATCATTCCCGTAGCGTTGGACGGCTTACGCGGTCAGTTTCTGGGTGTTGATACAGCCCGCAAATTAGTGACGTTCCCGAAAAAACTTCGTGCGCCAATTTCCATGACATTCGGCGAACCGATGCCGGCGCAAACCAAACCCCACGATATTCACCAGCGTATTTTGTGCTTACGTTCAGCAGCTTGGGAACTTCGCCGTGCTCACACCAAGTTGCTTCACCACGAGGCGCTTACATTCCCCCTTCACTGGGCTCGCGATCGTGCCTTTTATGACTTGAAAAATCCTGAGGGGCTTCCACGGTGGAAGTTTGCGGTTGGCATCATTGTTTTTGCCCTCAAACTCCGGAAACGTTGGCACGGGGAAGAGCGAATTGGGATTTGTTTACCCCCTTCTATCGCCTCAGCGGTTTTGAATCACGCAGTGCTGTTGGCAGGCAAAGTTCCTGTAAACCTAAATTACACCGCCTCGCCGGATGTGTTGGCTAAAATTTGCGACGATGCAGAAATTAAATCCATTTTCACCTCGAAGGAATTTGAGGAGAAAGCAAATTTCAAACTTCCCTTCACCCCTGTTTATTTGGAAGATTTGGCCGAAAAAATATCCCCATCTCTTCGTAAAACGGCGTTGAAATTATTTCTCACCAAATCAACTCGTCAGTTGGAGCGCATTGCTGGCAATCCCCATTGGAAAACGCCGATCAGCCAACGGTTAAACCAGGACGCCTCAATCATCTACTCCAGCGGCAGCACGGGGATTCCTAAAGGTGTTCGCCTTAGCCATTGGAATTTGGCCACAAATATTCAATCCACTTTGGAGGTGTTTCACCTTACGCGCAGCCAATCCATTTTGGCGATGCTCCCGTTTTTTCACTCCATCGGTACCATGATCTTCATCTTTCTTCCGCATAAAAGCGGCCTTAGAGCATCCTACCTGCCTAACCCCCTTGATATGGGCGCAATTGCCGAAACAGTGAGCGCCCAAAACATTACCTGTTTAGTTGCAACGCCCACGTTTTTGCAGGCGTTTTTGCGTCGCGTAGCGCCGTCGGATTTTGGCTCATTAAACACCATTATTGCAGGGGCAGAAAAGCTACGACCCGCCTTAGCTGAGGCCTTTGAGAAGCGCTTTGGCCTTCCCATTTGCGAAGGGTACGGCAGCACGGAATGCTCCCCCGTAGTAGCGTGCAACACCCCTGATTACCGCGCTCAAAATACCTTTCAACGCTCAAGGCAATACGGTACCGTGGGGATGTGTTACCCAGGAGTTGTGATTGAAATTCGTGATATTGATACCAACGAGGTTCTAGGCCCCGAGCAACCCGGAATGATTTACGCCAAAGGCCCGAACGTGATGAAAGGCTATTTGAATCAGCCGGAAAAAACTGCGGAAGTGCTGCAGGATGGTTGGTACCGCACCGGCGATATTGGCCTGTTTGGAGAAGATGGATTCCTAAGAATCACCGATCGTTTATCGCGCTTTAGCAAAATCGGCGGTGAAATGGTTCCCCACGTGAATATTGAAAATCGCCTGTTGGAATTGTTAAATGGTAACGATGGTTACATTGTGGTTACAAGTATACCGGATGATAAAAAAGGTGAACGGCTCATCGTTCTTTTCACTCACAAAGAAGAGTTGGTGCGCAAAGCCTTTGATCTGCTTGCTGCGGATCCTGAGTTCCCCAACTTATGGAAGCCGAAGTGGGCGGATTTTTTCAACGTTGAAGTCGTTCCCATGCTAGGAACGGGAAAAACGGATCTTCGCCGCGTGCGGGAACTAGCGGTAGAGCAAGCATCAAAAGCCTAATAAACCGAAAAAGCCTTGTTAAAGGAGAATCGGCAGAATCCCCAATTCTGCCGATTTCACGCTGTTTTATGGGTTTGTTTGATCGTCTGAATGATTGTTGTAAACATTTTCCGTTGGTTGCTCAGTGGAAACCGACGATCATTCAATAAGACAACCGATGGACGGATAGGTTTGGGGGTCGGGTGTTTTTTTTGCCAAAACTGCATCCACAGATTCGGTAATCAAGGATCTATGCCCTTCGCTTCCGGGGAATAACGTGTTTTCTGGCGCTCCCCAAAATCGTAATATTCCTTGTTCATCAGCCAAATAAACCGTAGGCGTGCGCTTAGCCCCGTAAGCCTTCATCACTGCTTGGTCATTATCAAACACAACGGGAAACGTCAGCATTCCAGATTCTTTTTGGCTCTGCAAATCAGTGGTAAACCACTCGGTAGCCTGTTGCGAGTCCGAGGCAACCCCCAAGATTTTCAGTCGTTTGTATTTCTCTGAGGTTAAATCCTCCCGAACAGCGGAAAGGCAATTTGCCGCGCAAGGGCAAGCAGGGGAGTGCCAAATAACTGCAACAATTGATTCACCATCGAAAAGGCTGCTGAGCTGTATGGATTCACCCTCCAAAGTCTTAAGAGTAAAATCCGGTAGTTTATCCCCTATTTTCAAGGCTCCGGCTTGTAACCTATTATCCTCGGTTTGTTCAGCAGAAGCTGATTCAGGGGTGGAATTTTCTTGTCTTATGGGGTTTACATTTTCGCTCTGGGAATTGCAGGCCGTGAGGAAAATCGTTGAGCATAAAAGCATCGTTGGGAACAATCGCAGCATCAGCATTTCCTTTGGTAGAAATATCGTATCGTGAGTCATTCTAATCAGATGAAAAATTCACCGTTGAAAAGAGTGAATGAACCAAAACAATCTCACAGCCTTGGGGGTAAGCTCAATACAAACTTGAAGTGGTTTTGGGATCATATAATTTGCGGAAAGCCAGCACTTCGCCCAGCTGGAACCTCCGCCCCGGAAATTGGCCTTTGGGGCGAGAATTGGGCATTGTGGTTTTTCCAGCGCAACTACAACGCCGCATTACTTGAGCGAAACTGGCGGGGCGCTCAGGGGGAAATTGATTTGATCTTGAGGGATCATAACACGCTTGTCTTCGTGGAAGTTAAGACCCGGCATAATCTGGATAAAAGCCCCATGAAAGCAGCAATGGATCCCACCCGTGTTGGGCGTTGGCAGCGGGCTGCTCAGGAATATTTCAATCAACTTCCGCCGTTGCGCCCGCAGGTTCGTTTTGATGTGATCATCGTTCAAAATAATGAATCAGAATTTCAGGATCCTATTTTCGAGCATTTTCCCGGTGTAATTACGCCCGTTAATTTCCGCTAAAACTCCTTTGCAACACCCGCCTCATCAGTGCCATACTTCAAAATAATTTAACCGCAATGAAAGAACTCGCGTAAATGAGCCTACAGCTGACAAACACCCTTACCCGCAAAAAAGAACCCTTCATCCCTCTAGATCCCGGGGGAAAACGTGTGACTTGGTACGCGTGCGGGCCCACGGGTTACGGCCCCATTCACATTGGCAATGCGAGAACCATTGTGATGACTGATACCATGCGCCGGTGGATGAAACACATCGGGTACGACGTGCAGTTTGTCTCCAATATTACTGATATCGACGATAAAATCATCAACAAAGCAAAAGAGGAAGGCGCTGATTCTGATGCCGTTGCCAAAAAGTATGCGGATTTATACTTCAAACAAATTGCTGTTCTTGGGGTTCAAAAAGCCGATGAACACCCCCGTGCCACAGAGTTTATTCCGCAGCAAATTGAGCTGATTCAACGCTTGATTGACGGCGGCAACGCTTACGCCAGCGAAGACGGAAGCGTGTGGTTTCACGTTAAAAGCTTCGCGCAGTACGGAAAGCTTTCAGGGCGTAATCTTGATGACATGCAGCAAGGCGAACGGGTTGATGCCAACCAGCAAAAGCTGAAGCATGATCCGCTGGATTTTGCATTATGGAAAGCCAGTAAACCGGGCGAACCCTTTTGGAAGGCCCCCTGGGGCGAAGGTCGTCCCGGGTGGCATTTGGAATGCTCCTGCATGGCAATGCACTGCCACAACAATCCCACCATTGATATTCACACGGGCGGCAGCGACCTTATATTCCCCCACCACGAGAATGAAATTGCCCAAAGCGAAGCCGCTTCAGGTAAGCAATTTTCCCGCTATTGGCTTCACCTTGCCATGCTGAATTTGGACGGCATTAAGATCTCAAAGTCGCTGGGCAATGTACGCTATTTGGATGAACTGCTTCAGCATTATTCACCCCTTGCTTTACGCCACATGCTTATCTCTGCCCACTACCGCACGGAGCTTAATTTCAGCGAAGTTGGCTTGGAACAGGCCAAAAAAGCCTCCAACCGGTACGTTGAGGCGGCTCGCAAGGCCCGTGAAATCTTAGGAGGCGAACCAGAAGAAAACGCCTGGCAAACCGATGAAGCTTGTCGCCAGCTGGACGAAACCTTCACCGATTCCATGAACGATGATTTCAACACGGCGAAAGCTTTTGCCGTAATCTTTGACGTGATTACTCGCCTTAACGCCGCATTTACCCATGGTGCAACCGCAGAGGTTGTTTCACCACTGGCAAGCCTATTACTTCGTTTCCGCAATGCTTTAGGCCTAATACAGGAATTAGAGGAAAACCCCCAAGAAATTACCGGGAGCGACGAACTTACGGATCAGCTTTTGCAACTCCTGATTGAGGTTCGTTTGCAAACGCGCAAAAAGAAACTGTTCGACGTAGCAGATGAAATACGCAATAGGTTAGCGGAAATAGGAATTGCTCTTGAGGCCCCGACGGCACAACTTGGAAAAAATGCTAATTTTTTAAGAAGTGTAAAATCCTGATGAAGCCCCGAAAATCGTAAAATATCTGATGGCAAATTGAAATCCAAAATCATTTTCGCCAAGCTGCGAACGCAATAAATCAACCGAATCAATAAGGAATTTTCACCATGAAATGTGAACGCTGCAACCAATGCGATGCTGTTGCTAGTATTACTAAAGTCGATGAAAATGGTATTCCTGAAACGATTCGATTGGGAAATTGTGAGGAATGCTGCCACGAATTGCGCTTCCTTAATATACAATCTAATTTATCGCTGGATATTCAAGAAGTCCTGAGCGAACTGATTGAACAAGAGGCTTCAAAATCCTTTACCGGAACGAAATCCGGCACAAAAATTATCATCACCACCAACGCGCTGGATGAATTTGATGCAGAATGCGTAAACTGCGGACTCAAATTTTCACAGTACAAAAAATCCCTGATGCTGGGTTGCCAGTACTGTTACGATAGTTTCCATAACGAGTTGGAACCCCGGTTGAAGAAATACCACCGCGTTAGCAGTCATTTAGGCGCGGCAACGTTGGAAGCAACCGAAGCGTTTGAGCTGATGACAGAAATAAAAGAAGCAAAAATCCAACAGGATGAAGCTGCAGAAGCAGAAGATTTTATTCTTGCAGCGGAGCTAAGAAAGCACATTCAGAAGCTGGAAGAAAAACTGAGTAAAGTTAACAAGCGAGCCCAAGAAAAAAGCACCGCCGCCAACGCTGAAAAAACACTCCCGCCCCTTGCAAGCGGCGGTGAACTTAAAGAAGTTATAGAGTAGTTAAACACACCGTGGATTTCATTCAACCCCGCCGGCCTAGGCGCAATCGTTCTACCGCCGCCATTCGCAACCTTACGCAAGAACACCGTTTGCACCCCCATGATTTTGTTCTCCCCCTCTTCATTCAAGAGGGAACAAATCACAGCACCCCAATTTTATCTCTTCCGGGAAACGCTCGGCTTTCTCCCGATTTGATTCTCAAAAAATCTGAAGAATGCCTGAATGCAGGGGTTCAAGCTGTTTGCCTATTCCCCTATTTACCGCCCCACAAAAAAACACCCCGCGGCGAGGAAAGCTGCAACCCAGAAGGCTTACTGCAACAAACCATTCGCCTGCTAAAAGCAAACGTACCAGAAATTTGCATCATTACCGATGTTGCCTTGGATCCTTATTCCTCCCACGGGCACGATGGGCTTTACCAGAATGGGCAAATCCTGAATGATGAAACATTGGAGCTGCTTGGGAAAATGGCTGTTTCCCAAGCAGAAGCCGGCGCCGATGTGATTGCTCCCTCTGACATGATGGACGGCCGCGTGCAATCCATCCGGGCTGATCTAGATTCTGCCGGTTTTACCCACACCTTAATTTGCAGTTATACGGCTAAATATGCTTCCGCTTTTTACGGGCCCTTCCGCGATGCGCTGGATTCCGCCCCGGGTGAAGGCGATAAAAAAACCTACCAAATGAACCCCGCAAATCTTCGCGAAGCTGATTTGGAAGTTGATCTGGATGAAGCTGAAGGCGCGGATTGGCTTCTCGTTAAACCCGGCTTGCCTTATCTGGATGTGCTGTACCGCGTGCGCCAACGCACTTCGCTCCCCTTGGCCGTTTACCACGTAAGCGGCGAACTTGCCATGCTTCGCGCTGCAGCGGAAAAAGGCTGGCTTCAATACGAACCCTGCCTGTTGGAATCCTTATTAGCTTTCAAGCGCGCCGGTGCTGATATGATTTTCACGTACGCCGCGTTGGATGCTGCAAAGGCAATTGCCAAAGCCTAGTTCGGTTGGCGTATTGTTCAGCTTTGTTGTTATAAATCATTGAGTTTTGTTGCACGGGTTCAAAACTCCGTTTCCCGCTCAATTTTCGGTAAAAACAGGGTAAACGTTGTCCACTCATCCGGAATGCTTTCACAGGTAACGCTGCCGCCGTGGGCTCGGCAAACTTCTTTCACCACAAACAGCCCAATGCCGGAACCGGGGTTGCCGCATGCAGATGAAACCCGTTTGTACTTGTCAAAAACCACATCAATTTCGTGGGGCTCGATTCCCGGGCCTGAATTTTTCACGATTATTCGAATGCCTTCCCCTAGTTCTTCATCCACAAATTCATCGCATACAATAACAACTTCTCCATCCTGGGGGGTGTACTTTGCCGCGTTGGAAATCAAGTTTGCCACACTTCTAAAGATCAGGTTTTCGTCTCCAATAATCCGCTCGCTCCCGGGGTAAAGCTTCATTTGCACGCTAATATCTTTTCTATCAAACTCAAATTGCATCACCTGAAGCGCCTCGCAAATGGTATCATGCAGAGAAAAACTAAGGCGCATCAGCTCAAGCTTGCCAGATTCAGCCCGCGATTGCGTTAAATAATTATCCAGCAACGCCACAATTCGCTGGCTGTTTTCGCAAATTTTTTGAGTAAATTCCACCCCTTGAGGGGTCAACTCACCCCCCACGCCCCGCCCTAAGAATTGGGCAAACCCGATGATGCTATTCAACGGAACTTTAATATCGTGGGTAATCATGCGTCGTAAATCCTCCCGCATCATTTCAGCCTCCAGCTGAGCGAAAACTTTTTCCACGGAGGAAAGCAGGTAATCAAACTCAAAGGGCTTCGTAATATAATCCACCACCCGGTTATGAATCGCCTCAATGGCAGATTCTGTGGAAGCGTGCCCAGTAATCACCAACACAGCCGTGCTGGGGCAATTTTTGGAAATAAAATCCATCACCCTAAACCCGTCTACCTCCGGCATGCGCAAATCCGTTATCACCAATTGGTAAACCTTTTCGCCCAGCTTTTTAAGGCCCTCAACGCCCCCTATTGCAAGGTCTACATTGTAGTCTTCCTCCGCTAAAAGCGCCTGCAGGCTTTTTGCAATGCGTTCTTCATCATCAACAACCAAAATGGATTTTTCCATGTTCATGCATCCTGTGGGTAGGTGAATGTACTGTGTTCTAGGGCAAATACAAAACTAGGTACAACAAAGCCCGGAATCAACACGAGTTGAACACCGGGCTTTGTTATTTACTTAGATTCTGAGAAACTGACGCTTAGATTTACTTAGCCGCTGCTTCTGCTTGGTATTCTTTGATAATGTCTGAAATGCTGATGGGCGCATATTCATCCGCATGGCCTGCCTGACCAAAGTCTTTCATTTTGCCTTTGATCAGTTCTTTCAACGCCGCACGAGCGGGTGTTAGCCAATCGCGGGGATCAAACTTCTCTGGTGATTCCCAAAGTACTTTGCGAACAGCACCCGTCATGGCAATACGGCCGTCTGTATCAACGTTGATCTTGCGAACGCCACGTTGAATGCCGAACTGAATGTCCTTCATGGGAACGCCCATGGATTGTTGCATTTTGCCGCCGTATTTGTTTACAATTTCAACCAACTCAGCAGGAACAGAAGAGGAACCGTGCATCACAAGGGGGAAGTGTTCGTAACCAGCATCCGCAAGGTTTTTCTCAATTTGCTCAATCCGTTCTAGGGCTAAGCTAGGGGGCAATGCATTACCATCTTTATCGTAGCGCATTGTTTTGTACGCGCCGTGGCTTGTGCCAATGGCAAGGGCAAGACAATCGATTCCGGTTTTCTGTACAAAATCAACTGCTTCGTCGGGGTCTGTCAGGTGTTCCGTATCATCAACGGCAATTCCAGCACCGTGGCCGTCTTCAATACCACCTAATGCGCCCAGTTCACCTTCAACGCTAACGCCGACTTTGTGCGCCATTTCAACCACTTCAGCAGTTACATCCACGTTGTAATTGTAATCGGCAATAGTTTTGCCGTCTGGGTGAAGAGAGCCGTCCATCATGACCGAAGTAAAGCCAAGTTCAATGGCTTGCTTGCATGTTTCAGGGGAGTTCCCGTGGTCTAAGTGAAGAACGCACTTAACATCTGGGTGAACCTCAACAGCGGCTTCCATCAGTTTTTTCAGATAAATCATTTTTGAGTAAGCAAGGGCGCCGCGGCTGGCTTGAATAATTACCGGAGCGTTCAACTCCTCAGCAGCCTCAAAAATCGCTTGAATTTGTTCCATGTTGTTTACGTTGAAAGCACCAACTCCGTAACCACCTTTAGCGGCTTCACGAAGACATTGGCGCATAGAAATAAGGGGCATTGTAAAGTTCCTTTGTCGCGCAAAATTTTATGAAATCCATTCATGCTAATCGCCTTCGTAGTCGTCAAGCCATCTTGATGGCGAGTTTTCACTGAATCATAAAAATCAAGGGTAATCAGTATACCAGCATAGTGAAGCAATTAAACGCACCCCTGCGAAACCTATAAGCCAATCATGATGGGTGGATTCAGGCATTATTTAGATTCCGTTAGAAATTCAAAAGGTCAACATCTGAACACCTTTCTCACTTGATGAAAAAGGCAAAATTCCCTACAGCATGATGTCAACAAATGCTCGACAGAAATTTATACACGTTCTCATCAGTTCTCGACAATTACGAAAGGTTGGATTTCTTGCCATGCAAACCGGAAAGCTTCTTCTCATTCTATTGGCACAAGCATTCGTGCTCTTTAGCCAAGCATACAGCCAGCAACAAGGCACAACCCCCAACGCCGCACCAACACAGCAAATCCAGTGGTCAAATATTGCCCAAATGGTATCGGCCCCATCCAATTCCTATTTCTTTCTTGAAGCAAAAATTAGGTCCGTAAAAGCACCGGATGAAGGGAGCATGCAGCCCTGGGTGCTTTATGTGGAAGATAACACCGGTATTGCACGCGTTGTTATCTTCCCAAAAATTTGGGAAGAAATGGAAAAATCTGAGCAATACGAGCCGGGAATTATTATTCAAGTTTACGGAAAAACAAACGATTATAAAGAAATTCGCCAACTAATTGCCGAAGGGCCTAAGTGGATTCGCCTAAAGCCCAATGTTCTGCAAGTTCCCGATCGGCTAAAGCGAGGCGAGCAATCAACATCCAACACCAAGAGCGACTTTCTGGAAACTTCCATCGGCGGCATAAATATTTCCGCCATTGGGCACAACGTAGCAGTTAGGGGAATCGTGAAAAAAGTACAACCATCAGAACGCTCTCGCGTTCCAACGAAAATTATTTTGGCAGATTCCACCGGTGAAATTGAAGTTATTTATTGGAGTGAAGTGGGTAATAATTTGACTTACCGCAACACCCCTGTTGAGGGCCGCATGATGGAATTTAAGGGAAAAGTTGGTGAATACCGCAGCGTGATGCAAATTGTTATTGATACACCTGAAAATGTTAACCCGATTGAAAATGCTGTTTCAATGAACTAATGTTATGTGCAAAATTCTAAAGGGACATAAGGTACGTAAAGGACTAAAGCGACGCAAATTTTGTGCTTTAGTAACATAAACGTTCCAGGTAATTGTTGCAAAATCTCTGGATTGCCAATCAGTAGATTACCGTTCAATAGGTTTACTCAAAAACAGGCTCGGGGGTTGTTAATAATGCCCTCCGGATTTGTTTATAATTTGGGGAATTCTTCCAGATAAATATTGTATTATCTAACTTGAAGGTTTCTCCACTAGGATTCAACTTTCTGATTGGAATATACTCTCGGCGAAAACGAGGGTGCTGCATTATATCTCGATTGATTCCGCCGTAATGATGGTGAATCAGCGTGAACACATCGGGTTTGCGGGCAAACAATTCTGCCGCATCAAACCCTTGGGCAAAGGTGCGGTCGTTCAAGCCTGTTATATCAATAAACTCCAAGTGGGGATTATTGGCGGCAATAATTCCCAGCTCCGTAGCAACAACGCGGGTACCATCTGGTAAGTTATTAAAGAT
>DAIOTT010000019.1:0-16866 GCA_036751885.1 Candidatus Sumerlaeota bacterium | reverse complement strand
AAAGATTTTTGCAACGCGGAAATCGTGACTATCATAGGTGCGCTTGAAGGAGCGTAACTGTGTTTGCGGTAAATATGTAGTAGCGCAAATGTACAAGATCAGGCCTATAAATACGGCCCGATTTACTGCATGCGTATGAACCCAGTGAAAACTAAAAACTCCCTCCTTTACAAGGCGCCCGTAAAGCAAACCAATAAGCGCAACCAACCCGCAGGCAAACGGAAAATAATAGCGGTGCAAGTACCCCATGATTTGAATGGAGAAGGAAAGGTACAGCATGCAGGCGTATAACGGCAGCCAAATCCAGAGGTAGCGAAGCCAAAGCCGCCGCTGGCATAGGGCGTAAAAGATGAGTAGGTGCAGAACGGCAGATTCCCGCAAAAACATGTAAGAGTATTTTGCAAGGCTTTGCAATTCACCGGCATTAAAGTCGTCGTAAGGGGAATTCCAAATGGAGCCTTTTATGTAGAATGATTGGGGGAACAAATCATTGAAAACGAAGATTCTGATCACACCATAAAAAATTAGGAGTAGGGCTGTGGTGTACCCCCAGTAGAAAACCCCGCGCGTAGCGGGGGAGCGCTTAGCGAAGAGCGTTACAAACAAAATGAGGGGGCACAACCCTGCAACTAGGCCAAACTCTGGGCGTGCAAGAACCAGCAAAAAGCCGAAAACCCCGAGCAGGATCGCAGTAGGTAGGGGAATAACTCCAGCTTCATCCTCCTGTTGGTAGCTTGCTGCCAGCCACATAAACCCCACAAGCATGCAGGCAGAAAGGGCTGTTTCCATGCCGCTTTGCCCCGCCACAATTAGGTTCACATCCGTCAGTACAAAAAACAACGGGCCAAGAATGGCTAAACTCCGCGCTTGTATGGGGAGAAAATACCGGAGGCAATAATAAATCAGGAAGATTAATAATAGGGAAAAACTGGTGGAAAGAACCACAAGTAAATACCCAGAATGAGCAGCCTCCACAGGAGTCAATAGCATGCCAACTAACACCACAACCAACCACAACGGGGATGTTAATCCATCAACCGGGGGTTGACCTGCGTTCCAAGTGTACCCATGACCGTTCAGGATGTTTTCAGCGTAGCGAACAAAAAAATAAGCATCATCGTAAAGCCAAGTAGGATTGAAGGCGTAGATAAAGTAGAAGAAGAAGACAAGAAAGAGTTGAAGTGCTTCACCGCCGTTTAGGTTTAGGGTGAATTTTTCCGCAGAGCTTGGTCCCCGTTTGGAGGGCGTTAGCATAGGCGTATTCCCGTTTCAGGTTGGTGGAGTTGCAAAATTTCCCTCATGCGGTTGGATCATTCTTTACAAGTTCAGCGTTCTCTTTGTTTGTGCGCGTTCTATTTTCCCAAAAAAACAAGCCCAAACAAATTGAGCCGATCAGAATTAAGGTGGGGCCAAATAACGAGGCGCCCAATAGTTCCTGACCGCTCCCTTCAAAATCATCCTTCGCCACTTGTAACCCCACTTGTATGACTGAACCAAATCCCACAAGGCAGAACCCTAAGAACCCGGTAAGAAGAAGCACCGATTTTGGCGTGCATTTCTCCCGAGCAATAAAGCCCGCTCTCATCACAAGTACACCCAAACCACCGCACCCGCCAGCAATCACAAGGGAAACCAACAGCACGGTAATTGGGGATTCAACATCCTTATTAAATATGGCATCCACCACGCCCACAAAACCCGCCAAAACGGCCGTAATAATCAGAAAAATACTAATCAGCCCACAGGCAATCAGCAGGATTGTTCCCACGTGTTTCATTGGTTGCTTCAGTCTTTCTTCAGTTTACGAACGGTGGAGAAGAATTTACCGTCCTGAAGGGTTGTCTCAAGGGGTAAGTTCGGTTCTAGCTGATGGACGGAGGTATAAACAGCACCGCTTTCAGGATTGCGAAGAATACCGTACCCTTTGCGCAGGATGAGTTGGGGATTATGGCCGGAAAGGGCGGAGCATGCACGCTCGATTCGCCGACTTAGCTTTTCCCTTCGGGCGTCCAACGCGGTGTTGATTCTAGCAAGGGCTTCATCCAGCCGCTGCTGCGCTTCACCAAGCCGCAACTCTGGCTGCCGAAGAGAATAGGAGTACAGAAGGCTTTCCACCCGCTGCCGTTGGTCTTTCAAGCGCCGTATGATGGATTGCTGCAAGCGGTCATTAAGTATTTTGGCTCGGCGCAAGGCTTCTCCCTGATCTTGACTCACCAACTCTGCGGCGGCGCTGGGGGTTGGGGCGCGCAGATCTGCCGCAAAGTCGCAGAGCGTAAAATCAACCTCGTGCCCTACGGCAGAGATTACCGGCACGGGGCAACCGGCAATGGCACGAACCACCAATTCAGAGTTAAACTCCCATAAATCCTCCATGCTTCCGCCCCCTCGGGTTACAAGCAGAACATCGCATAAACCTGATTTCCCTAATTCGTGAATGCCGGCCGCAATTTGCCGTGCGGCCCCTTCCCCTTGCACGGCGGTTGGCCAAAGAAACAGCTCAACCCCTGGGGCTCTGCGCGCCATAATCTGCAGAATATCCTGCAGAGCAGCAGCTTTTGGGCTTGTGATAATCCCTACCCGGGCAGGATGCGTGGGAATCGGCCGTTTTTTTTCTTCGCTGAAAAGCCCTTCGGCTTGCAGTTTCTCTTTCAACTTCAAAAACTTCAGATACAAGGCCCCTTCCCCAACGGGTTTTAGGGAATCAACAACCACTTGGTACTGCCCTCGGCGGTCGTAAACGCTGATTTTACCTTTGGCTTCAACTCGGTCGCCATCGGCAAATCGGTGAGGAGAACGCTGAAGCGAGCTCTTCCACATAACAGCCCCAAGCAGGGCCCCTTCGTCCTTAAGGGAAAAATAAACGTGCCCAGAGGCTGCAACCTTCCAGCCGGAGATTTCCCCTTCAACCCAAACTGAATCAAAAGTTCCTTCAAGAAAAACCCTGATTTGGCTGGTGAAGTCAGTAATGGATTGTGGTTGAACAGGATTTGCAATCCCCGGAAATCTTGACATTAAACTCGCAACCCTTTGGTGAACTTAGGTGCTTTTATCGAATACTTCTCTCAGCACCTACTTGCTTGTGTTGACGCCAAAAGCCAACACCTTCAACGCTTCTGCGTAAAGAGAAGGTGATCAATCAACGTGTATTATTCCCATTTTGCAACTGCATTCCTCTTTATGGCCCTTTGTGCAATCATTGGGACTGCCGCTGCAATGCTTTCCGTTTGGCTGAGTCATAAACTACAGATTTACGATCAACCGGGTGGGCGTAAAGTTCACCGTAAAGCAGTACCGTACCTTGGGGGCTTTGGGTTTGCAATAACCATGATTCTAGGGTGTTTGGCCTTTGCCCTGTACAGCCCTTACTTTGCCCTCATTCAGCAGCAATCAATTGTAACGTTCATACTGGGGCTTTTGGCAATCTTTCTGGTTGGTTTTTGGGATGATGTTGCCGGCATGAACCCCTTTGTAAAGCTGGGTTTACAAATTGCAATCGCCGTTTCCATGTGGTTTGCAGGTGTTAGAATCGAGAAAATCAACATCGGGTTTGGCGCGAATTTAGACCTGATGGCTTACGGCGGAACCGAAAGTTTTTGGGTTGTTCTCATGGCAAGCCTACCCAGTTTATTTGTAACCGTTGGTTGGTATGTTGCGCTGATGAACGCAATTAACTTGATTGATGGTTTGGACGGCCTTGCCGGCGGCGTTTCCTTTTTGGCGGCTCTTTCCTTGGGGATTGTGGGCTTGGGCGTGGAACTAGGCTTGGGAATTGGCCTTACCTTTGGTCAACTGATTCCCTTTATCGCTGCCGGCGCGTTGTTGGGTTTTTTAACGCAAAATTGGCATCCGGCAAAAATTTTTATGGGTGATGCAGGCTCCTTGAGTATTGGGTACGTGCTGGCAACCGCCTCCATGCTTAGCAGCACCAAGGCGCCCGCTTTAGTGGCACTGATGGTTCCCCTTACGGCGTTGGCGCTTCCCTTGTTCGAGACAACGTTTTCCTTTGCTCGGCGGTTGTTGCGGGGGCAAAACCCTTTCAAAGCCGATCGGCGCCATTTACATCACCGCCTGTTAGATGCTGGCTTGAATCATCAACGAGTTGTCTATATTTTCCTTTATACAACGCTGTACTTTGGCATAAACGCTGTGCTAATGTCACAAAGTCGTTCGCCGTTACAATTACTCAACGTTCTAATGATTGGCTTAGGCTTGATGATGTTGATAGAATACTTGAAGTATTTTGAGCGAAAACGCATTATAGCTGAAAGAATCATTTTGGAAACAAAACAAGGCGAAAATGATCCCACAAAAACAGGATCGATTTCGGCTTCACCGTTAGACGAAAGTGCCAACCACACCTCTTGAACCTGATGTTGCTTGGTGAAAAGCCCCTAATCTTTAGCTAAAGGAATCAGTTTACAAGCAATCCTGCACAAGGTTTTTGAAGTCTGTTGTTCGGAGAATAAATCACAATCATGGCAAACGCAAAACAGCCCCCTCGGTATAAAGAGCTGATTCAAAACCGCAAAGCTCGGCATACATATGAAATCACCGATGAATTTGAAGCGGGCCTTGAACTGCGCGGAAGCGAAGTGAAATCCCTTCGGGAAAGCGGTGGTTCCATTGTTGAGGCTTATGTAACAAACAAGGGCACACAAATGTTTATTGTTGGAATGACGATTCCGCCCTACTCGCACGGGGGGCTTTTTGTGGAACCATCCACCCGCGACCGCAAGCTGTTGCTTCACCGTCGGGAGATTAACACGCTCATCGGTTCCGTTAGCGTGAAGGGGATGACAATCATTCCCCTCAAAGTTTACTTGAATGAAAAAGGGCTCATCAAAATCAAAATTGGTCTCGGTAAAGGGAAAGCCCTGTACGATAAACGGGCCGATATAAAGGAACGAACGGTGAAACGTGAGTTGGAACGGGAGTACAAAATCCGTTGAAACTGCGCTGTAATCATCAAGAAATTCAAAGATCAAAGCAAAGCCGTTGGTGGAATATTCCGGCGTTTTTGCTTGCCCTACTCGTTGCAGCTCAACCGCTCAGTGTTGCGGCACAATCGGAACTTGGCGTGGAGCGGCTTGCCCAAAGGGGAAAAACCTACCGCTCGGAATTGCTTCTTACCCACGGAATCAATTTGGATGTTCCAAGTATGCTGGTGTTTTTGAGCAACGGTTTTCCGGAAAACACATTGCGGCGTGGTTTACCGGATCAGCCGGAGAAAAAAACCGAAGTCGCCAACGCCGTTGTGCAGGAATTAGGCTTTCAACAATCCCCGGAAGCCGTTGCTTTATTGCTTTCAATCGCAAAGGGAAACCGCCCCAACGGATTAGTGGATGTGCTGGATCGTGATACAGAAGCTCTTCCTGTTACGACAAAAGAAACGGCCGCCATTTATTACCACAACGTGCTGCGCTACAATGCACTGGTTGCCTTGGGCTTATTGGGCGATAAATCCGTTGCGGAAGAAATACACCTACTGCTTCAAGCAAATCCCGATTTTTCCTTAGCGCTTGAGGGCTCCGTTGCTCTGGGGCTGTTGGAGGATTCTCGCGCGTTGCAGGTGCTTGCTAATCAAATGAAATCAGCAGAAACAGAACGACTTCACACGGCATTTCAAGCTGTATTTTTTCTCACCGGACGCAACTACGATGTTTCGCAGTTTTCCTCGGTCGGCAAGCGCCGCGAAGCAATCAGCCAATTCCGTACATGGTTTGCAGAAAATAAATCAACTTGGCAACCCAGTCGTGAAGCCATTTTACGGCGAAGAGAAGCAGGCTTGGTTTACACTGTTCCCCCCTTAGGAACAATCCGCGGTGCATTACGGGCAACAAAAGAATTCGGCAACTACGACTTACGCTATTCAGGCAGAACATTTCTGCGGAACAAAGGGGATGCAATCTGGGAAGAATACCAATTGATCAGCCTAGATCCCTTAGAGGAGCTTGATATCAGGGTTGCAGCAATGGAATGGTATGCGGCCTCTTCCCCAAAAAATGCCAAAAAAGACTTCAAGAAGCTTGAAGATAATGATGAAAACCCAGAAATTCGCGATAAAGCACGTTCTTTGCTGGATGATATAGAAAAGCTTTTGGATAAAAAATAATGACCACTACACAATCAGCAGTAAGCGAAACACCCTCCGAAACCCAAGCGGTTCGGCCCCCGAAAATTTCTTATTTACCCATTATTTTTACACTCCTAACCCTTGCGGGATGCGGGGTGATTTTGATGCTGATTCAACAGAACACCGTTGAAATACCAAAGCGCACCCCTAAAATGTTTGTCCTTCCTGAAGGGTTTTCTGGCAAAGTGCGCATCTATTACGGAATTGAAAACGCCGAGCCTCTGCCCCAGAAAGATGGTCATTGGCTCATCAACATTCCCTTCAACGGCGAAGTTCGCACATCTACCCCGATGGAATGGGGCAATGCTTTAGATGAAATCTTTATTCAACAGCGCAATGAAGAGGGGGGAATTGAGCTTTCACGGCGAAATTTCTCCGCTGCGGAAATCCATAAAACAGGCTGGCTTGGCGACGAAGAAGAGTTCTTCTCCAGTACGGATGAATTGGCCCTTCGAGATCCTGTATTTGTAACGCTTTACGAGGAAAATCGCCAGCGTATACAGGCTGAAATGACCCAAGGCGTTTCTACGATTGATTTTCCCGCGTACGAATTGCTGCTGATTCGTGAAGGTTTGTAGTTCAAAACCTTGCAACGTTACAAAATTCTAAGTATATACTTTACACGTCGTGAAAAAAACCTCAAGCAAATCAATAGAACTTGATTAAGTTCCCGGCGCTCGCCGCGTTTGGATTAGTTGCAATCTGCACGGATAAATTTCCGCAAGCGTTGGGGTTTGCCGTTCTGTAATTACTCAGCAGATAAACCACTTGGCTGATTGCCGTTGTATTGGTGTATGTATCGCGTCGTTGCCCAAGGCTGAAAGTTGTTGTAACCGGCAGATTTGCGGCGGATTCACTTAGCGTTCCTTTTAAATCAACCCCCAACACATCCGGACAATTATTCTGCGCCCGTGAAACCGTAAAATCTGAAAAAGGCGGAACCACGCCAATCAACCAGCGGCTGTAATATTCTGATTCGCTGAGCGCTCCCGTGTTTGCTGTAACACGCGGCCCCGCAAATTCAAGCCCCAGAAGCCCGCCCCCGGAATAATCCGGGTAAGTTGCCCCCGCATAATCGTAGTAAAACGCCGAGCTGCTAATCGGGAAACCACCGGGCAGCGGTACACCGCCACCATCCGTCAGGGGGTATAAATGCGTTAATTCTACGGTCTGCTCCCCTAAATCCTGAGGGCTGGTTCCTATTACAACTAAGGAGTAAAACATTTTCCGCTCCCCATTATCGTTAGGAAGTTGAATCACTGCCGTATTGGCCGCGGTGGTGCCGTACCACTGCCCGTTGGCATTTGTAGGTGAAAAGGAACTCCGGATGTTATAAATAGCAATGCTGGCTTCAATCTCAGGGTTCGTGGTAATTTGCGTAATATGCCCCGGTGGGGTAGGCACTAGGAACCAGCGGTAATCTTCCTCCAACAGCCCCGGAAGTTGAAAGTCCGCGTACGGTTTTTCCCTGAAACCAACATCGGCGATTTGCTCTAGGGGAATGCTTCCTTCCCCTGCATCAACCGTGGGAAAGAAGTGCGAATACAATATTTCTCGAAAAATCCAATACCCTCTAAAGGTAAAATGCCCGGGGTCGTTTCCATCCTGTGAAATGCCAAACATTTCTCGAACAGTTTCCGCCGCGTTATTAAGTGTGAATGAAAACGTATCAACATACGTGAAATCATATTGCCGGCAAAGCTCTTGAACGCCTCGGTTAAAGTGCCGATCCCAATCATTAACATCCAGAGTGGGATCAGCGTTTGGGTGTATGCTAATCACAAAAACCGGGCAACCATACTTTTGTTGAAACCGCCGTGCTGCATCAAACGTGCGGGCATAATACTCTAAGGAGGTTTCAAGGCTTTGTGCCCGCTCGCTTTGGCAAATATTCCAAGTAATAGCTAAGTCGGCGTTTCCTAATTGAATGTACAACGCCGCCGGTGCTTGATTTGCTGGAGGGCCGTTTTCACGCAGTTGATCAATAATCCGCTCACCGCCAATGAACGTAACACCCGGTGCGGAAAAATTTCGCATCCCCGGCCCAACATAAGTTTGGTTCACCATCTGGTCAAAATACGCACCGCTTCCGGTAAACGTTGTTTGATCATGAGACCAAAATAACTGGCTGTCGCCAACCAATAGTATTTCCCCTTTTCCCCATAAGTCCGGCGCTGAACTCCCAATCAGCGGATCGTTATAGTTTCTGATTTGCACCTGATCTGCGTACCCAACTCGGTCAATCGTGCTCGGCGCTCCTTTATCAGCCTGTTCAGTTCGGCGTTGCAAAAATGCCGCTTCCGGTGGTGCTCCAAAATCGGGATCAGCCAATAACGCCTCAGGTGAACCGTTGGGGTTTAATTGATTGAAAGGCCGACGCAAATACACGTTCAACCAATTATCATGGTAGGTATTTGCGTCCATATCGGCAACGCCCAGAATGCCAAATCGACGCTCTGCTTTGAATTGGGCGCAGCGCAAGTAGGATTCACATTCCGTTAAGCCAGAACAATTAAAGTTGGGCTGGGCTAATAAACCGGATGAAATAACACACAGGGAGGAAAATACCAAGGGCTTGAAATAGGTCATTTTTCTGAATTCCTCCTGCAAACATTAACTTATTCCGAAACATTGTGATCCATCAAACGCCGAATAAATGCCAAAAATTTCTCTTTCTCTTTACAATCAACGCTTACTGCAACCAAATGATCAATGGCATTTTTTGTGCATAGTAAATGATTATTCAAAACCCCTGTGCAGGATAATCTATTGTTATGAACATTGCGCAACTCCGCACCTTCCTAGCCGTGGCTGAATCAGGCAGCTTCACAACGGCCGCTAAATTCTGCCGCATTTCACAACCAAGCCTTAGCGTTCACGTTCGCAACTTAGAAAACTCTGCAGGTAAACAGCTCTTTATTCGCAACCGCAGCGGCGTAGCACTTACCCCAGCGGGCGCTGCAATGGTTCCCAAAGTAAGAGAAATTGTGGAGCGCTTCGAGGAATTAGAGCGCTGCCTTGCGGCTGACTCCGTAACCGAGGTGCAGGACTTGAAACTCGGTGCCATTCCCACAATGGCACCCTTCATTGTTCCCTCCGTCGTGCGGGAGTTCTTGCGTCGGCAGCCCAACGCAAAACTTCTCCTTCAGGAGGACTTCACCGCAAACCTTACCGAAGCCCTTGTGCACCGTAAGCTTGATGTTTGCCTGATGAGCACCCCGCTGGAATCCAACGATCTTGATATTGAAGTTATTGGCCGCGAACCCTTTTATGCGGTTATTTCAAGAAGCCTTGCTGCTCGCAAAACTAGCCTCACGTTGGATGAAATGCGGAGTTTTCCCTTCATCGTTCTACAGGAAACCCACTGCCTGGGCGTTCAACTGCGGGAATTTTGCCATTCCTACACGCTTCTCAACAGGGTTGTTTGCAAAACAGCTCAAATCTCCACCATCTTAGAGCTTGTAGCGCAGGGGGTTGGCATTTCAATACTGCCCGAAATGGCGCTTCGCCACACACCGTCAGATCAAGTTGTCTTTCTCCCCATTAAGGGCGTGCAAGCCGAGCGCGAAATTGCCCTAGTTTGGCGCCGGGAATCAAAACCCGCAAAGCTGGTTCAAGTGTTTACTGATCTCCTGAAAAAGCAGCTCGTTGCCCACGAATTGAAAGAATACTCCTCGATTGCTGAAGCTCAATAAAAGCTTCATTTATCCGGATATCCAACCCCGGAGCCGGCATTGCATTACAATCCCACCGCAGGCCCGTAAGGCGTTCACCGCCGTAATTACTAGCAAGCTCCTCAAAGGGGAAAAACACCCACACTTGCTCACCGTTTGCAGGAATGTAGCGCACTATTGTTTGGTATTCACTCCAGGTTGAATCAAAAAACGGAATCCTTCGCTCATCCCAATACAACCAGGATTTCTCCCATGCGGGGAAGTCTTTCCCTGCAATCGACCCCAAATTCTGCGGTGATTGACCCTCAAACCGTGTGTAGAATTTCGAGATGATGAAGTCCACACCCGTTTCTTTGGCCTCAACATTCGCCCAAATTCCCCGGATTACGGGCAATTCCAGACTCTCAACGCCAAACGTTAGATTTTGCGCAAATCCGTAGTTGGTGTGGTATTCAATGTTTTTGGGTTCTGAAAGAAGGGGAATTCTGAACTCAGCCGGAACATCCGGAGCCGTTGTTTGCGATGCCACAGGGGGGAATTCCTGAAACTCCCCTAAAAATGTTTTCGCCCAATCCTTAGATTCTACGGGAATATTATCAGGAAGTAGGCGAAACAGCCCGTAATTTCCATCATTAGCCGCTTGCACCAAGCCAAGCGCCGGGTGCTCTACGCCCTGCTGAACACGGGCTTGGCCGTAAATCATTACCGCCTCCATTTGGTACTCAGCAAAAACGGCAAGGCTATTATCGCTGACCTCATCCCGCAGGGCAGAGCCAATTACACTTAGCCAATAATTGTAAATCCCCCCGGCATAGGAAGTAGGCGTAACGGGGAAACTCCCCGTGGTTTGAAGCAGAAACACCTGATTATTCAACGGTAAGCTTGCCACTCGGCTTAGCTTAGAGCCTTCATTCGCCCAGTTGTAATCTTCAATCATCCATTCATAGGGCTGCTTATTAAACGCATGTAAGTTCGGCGATTTTGCCGGGCGAAACTCAAAAATTAACAACCCCAACGCCACAATCAGCAACGCGCGCTTGGTTTTTTCAGCACAGTCAAACCACTGGGGCCAACGCGCTAATGCTTTGGCCGATAAAAGCCCCAACGCAGCAGAAAGAACAACCGCATGGCGGGATGTATCGCGCATAAATCGGAGCGGCGGCACAAATTCATAAAGCGCCAACTCTGGCAATGGAACCCGGGAAAGCCTGTTCCCAATCCAAAGGTAAGGCCCCAAAGAAAACAGAAACCCCGTTAGCCCAACGGCCGCTAGAATCACCACCACCGGTGAAGACACAACACGCCTACCCCCCCCCTTGCGAGCGGCGGCAACCACCGTACAAATAAGCAGCGCATAAACACTCCAGCCGTAAAACTGGGAATCACCATCCCGGTAGTTTTGGGGAACAAAAACATGCGCAAACCACGTGTTGCTCAGCAATTTGCTCACAATAGATTGATTCATTCCCTCAACGAAACTCGGCAACGCATACCCTTGAATTGATGCGGAATAATTTATGTGGCTTCCTAGCCCCCGAATGCTCCCCACTCGTTCTCCCACCGCTCTAAACGGCCCCGAAAGCCAATACACAAATCCCATGGTACACGCGAACGAAGCCAAAAAAATCATCAGTTCCCTTTTCTTGGTACGAGCATTTGCCGCAAATGCCCAACAAAGCGGGACCCCCACACCAATCAGGGCAATAAACCCAAGGTACCAATCGCACAAAAACTGCAGAATTAGAAAACCACAAAAAAGCGGAGCATGAATACCCCGTGGATTGCGGGCAAAATGCAGCGAAACCAAAATTAACGGCGGAATAAAAATCGGCGAAACCACATTTGGGTGCCCGTTAAAATGAAACTGCAAGTCCCCGTTGCAACAATAAATTACTCCAGCAATCAACGCAGCTCGCCGTTGATTTGTCAGCGCATAGGCGCACCCATACATGGAAACACCACAAAGCCAAACCGCCAAATACATCGCGGCGTTATACGCAAAAACAGGCTTCTGCAGGAAATAAAGGGGCCCGGTGATAAAGGCTAAGAAAAGATTAATGGACGAAAAAGCCGCCGCCGTTTTCTGCGGATAAAGCATCGGCGCATCGTAATAGCCCAACGGATTCAGCCACAACGTGCGCTGCCCCCAATTCATCAAGTAGGCATTGTGCAACGCGTCGCCATCAATCAAATGGCTGGCAATCTTCGTCAGCGGCAGCAGGGGCCAATACACGCAGCAAACTACAAAGGTCAGCAGCAAAATCCCTGCACCATGGCAAACGATCAGTACCTTAAGGCGTGAGACCAGGTGATTTAGAAACAGCGAAAAGCGAAGCATGGTAGGCCAACGAGCAAATTCAAATGCTGCAACCATGATTGCAAGGCAGGAAAACGTGCAACGCTGTTTGTGGGTTCAGCCCTAGAAAAATCCGCGCGCGCATTCTGAAAATAAAAACTAATTCCGCCTAGCAATGCCAGGCGGAACCGTTGAATAATCGCGCGTAAAGGGGACCAAAAACACAGGCACCTACTAACGTTTAAAGCGCGTGCGTTTGCGAAGTTTTTTGAGCTTATGCTTCCGAATTTTTTTCCGGCGTTTTTTGATTACACTACCCATTAGGCTAGGTAACCTCCATAATGAAATTTTTGTGACATGAAATCGAAAGACTGGTTATTCAGACCCGTCAATCGCGCGAGCCGGAAAGATTAGGCGAAACGCACGGCGCGTTACAAGGGAAAAATGAAAGAAACCGTGTGCCACTCTCCATAGAGACTATTTCTCAGATTCGATATAACACTAGATCCCTTGATTGATGATCGCCAAAAGCGACCTTGCCTTGGAAGTAACTCTAATTTTGTTGAAATAAGAAGCCCCAGTTTAAGAAGCCCCAGTTGTAAAGCAGTAGATCAGTATACCAAAAAATGGCCTAATAAAATAGTCCCTACCCAAATCCATTACATTCTGTTATCCCGTCCATCATCACCGCACCATAAAGCCAAAGCAAAAATACGCTTCACATGTGGATCATCCATATACCAAGGCCCAAATAAACAAATTGGATTTCAGTAGAAATAAAAAAAGTTTCATTTATTTCATCTTTGCCTGTTGACAACGGACACCGCCTTGCCTACGTTTCCGACCCCTGACGTAGATAGCGGCAGCAATGGGCTCGTGGTTCCCTCACCACGGAAAGAGTTCATGTCGTGGAATACGAACAAGCGGAAGAGAGGGCGACTTCCTAAGTGATGTCTTTGCTAGTGGCTACAATTATAGCCATTCTCTTCCTCCTTATTCTTTCCACGGTACAATTGTGTTTCGGCTTTGCTGGTAATTAACCCTCAATGGGAACTAATTACAGCCCGGGTGATTCTGAATTCTTCAGATAATCCCCGGTTCAGAAAAGCCGGCTATTGTTGCGCATTCTAAACAGGCAAGAAATTTACGCCCAAAAACGGGTTTGATCTAATTACTCTCAGGAGACCATTGCAATGGCAAAGGAAGTATTCAACCGCGCCAAAGACCACGTAAACGTTGGAACGATTGGCCACATTGACCACGGAAAAACAACTCTGACGGCTGCGATTTCTAAGTGCCAAGCATTAAAAGGCTTTGGCGAACTAAGAGACTTTAGTACAATCGACTCAGCTCCAGAAGAAAAAGAGCGGGGCATTACAATCAACACGGCTCACATCGAGTACGAAACTGCTAATCGCCACTACGCACACGTAGACTGTCCTGGTCACGCTGACTATATCAAAAACATGATCACGGGTGCTGCTCAAATGGACGGCGCTATTCTTGTGGTTGCTGCAACTGACGGCCCAATGCCTCAAACACGCGAACACGTTCTCCTTGCTCGCCAAGTAAACGTACCACGTATGGTAGTATTCCTCAATAAATGCGACATGGTAGACGACATCGAGCTCATCGAGCTTGTTGAGATGGAAGTTCAAGAACTTCTTGAAGCAAACAAGTTCACCGGTGGTGATCTTGGTGATGCACCCATCATCCGCGGCTCAGCCCTTCAAGCACTTGAAGGCGTAGACAGCGAATACGGCACACAGTCCATTCAGCGCCTCATGGACGCGATTGACGAATTCATCCCCATTCCTGTTCGCGCTACAGACAAGCCATTCTTGATGCCAGTAGAAGACGTGTTCTCAATCTCCGGCCGTGGTACTGTTGTTACTGGTCGTGTTGAGCGCGGTATCTTGAAGAAAATGCAAGAAATTGAAGTTGTTGGTCTCAAAGATACACGCAAAACAATCGTTACCGACATTGAAATGTTCCACAAACTCCTAGACGAAGCCCGCGCTGGCGACAACGCTGGCCTGCTTCTTCGCGGGATTGGTAAGGACGACGTTGAGCGTGGTATGGTTCTTTGCCAGCCAGGCACAATCAAGCCTCACAAAAAATTCCGCGCCTCCATCTACGTTCTCAAAAAAGAAGAAGGCGGACGTCACACACCATTCTTCAAAGGGTACCGCCCACAATTCTTCTTCCGTACTACGGACGTTACAGGGACAGTAATTCTTCCCGACGGTGTTGAAATGGTTATGCCTGGCGACAGTGTTGATATCGTTGGTGAACTTGGTGTTGCCGTGGCGATTGAAAAAGAACTTCGTTTCGCTATCCGTGAGGGTGGCCGCACAGTAGGTGCGGGCGTTGTAACTGAAATTATGGAATAACCAACCCAGATTTCCCGGCGGCGGAGCATCGCTTTTTTGATGTTTCGCCGCCGAGTTGTCTGTAGAAACAAAAAAACTGCACGATTCTAGAGGTTCTTTGAAATGGCCCAAAACATTATACGCATCAATTTGCGCTCCTTCGATGCGCGGTTACTTGATTCATCAGTGAATTCAATTGTTGAAACCGCTCGCCAAACCGGAGCCTCTGTTGCAGGCCCAATACCACTGCCAACACACCGGCGGATATACACTGTACTTCGTTCACCCCACGTGAACAACGACTCCCGTGAGCAGTTCGAAATGCGCACTCACAAGCGTCTTGTGGATCTCATCGATCCCTCACAAAAAACCCTAGACGAGCTGCAGAATCTTGAACTCCCTGCTGGGGTTCACGTACAAATCAAAATCGCGAACTCGTGATTCAACTGACTCACTGCCCGCCGTTTATAGATGTTAGAAGATTAGAGGTAAGCAAATGCCCATCGGACTATTAGGCAAAAAAATAGGAATGACGCAAATCTTTGATGAAAAGGGTGCACTGATTCCAGTGACTCTTGTTCAAGCAGGGCCTTGCTACGTTCTTGCAAAACGGGAAGAAGAAAAAGATGGCTACCAGGCGATTGCTCTCGCTTTTGACGAGCAAAAAGAACAGCGCCTTACTAAACCCGAACTCGGTCAGTTCAAAAAAGCAGGCGTGCCCGCATGTCGGTTTGTGCGGGAATTCCGCACCGAGGACGACGCTAAAGGCCAAAGCCTAAACCCCGGTGAAACACTTGATGTTTCACTCTTTGAAGACGGCGAGCGCGTGGATGTTATTGGCACCTCAAAAGGCCGTGGCTACCAAGGCACAATCCGCCGCTTCAATTCATCCCCTGGCCCAAGCACACACGGTTCTATGTATCACCGGCGCCCCGGTTCTGGTGGCGGATCATCTGATCCCTCCAAAACCTACAAAGGAAAAATGCAACCTGGTCACATGGGTGTAGAGCGTGTTACAACAGGTAATTTGCAAATTGTAAAGCGCGACGCCAAAAATAACCTCTTGTACATCAAGGGTTCTGTTCCTGGTCACAATAATTCCTTCATCATGGTGCGGAAGCGCAGCAAATAAGATTTCGAGTGTTTGAGAAGCGAGTATTCCAATGACAACATTGAAAAAATACAACTTGGATGGCAATGAAGCCGGCTCCGTTGAGGCTCTCGACGAAGTCTTCAATGCCCCCCAAAACCAAGTTCTGGTTCGCGAAGCGGCAAATGCGTATTTGTCCAACCAACGCCAAGGCACGCACATGACTAAAAACCGTGCGCTTGTAAAGGGCGGCGGCAAGAAGCCTTGGAAGCAAAAAGGGACAGGCCGTGCCCGTGCGGGTTCCAGCCGTTCACCCCTTTGGGTTGGCGGTGGTACAATCTTCGGCCCACAGCCCAGAAGTTACCGCGAAAAAGTCAACATCAAGAAACGCCGTGCCGCTCTTCGCGCTGTTCTTAGCAACCGTGCCGAAACAGGTAGCATCCGTGTGGTTGATGCAATTGATTTCTCCGCTGAACCAAAAACCAAAAAAGTCTACGAATTTCTCAAAGCACACGGTGCCAATGAACGTCGCGTTCTGCTGATTACCCCTGCCGTTGATCAATTGCTTTTGCGTGTTGCTTCCAACATCCCTTACTTGGTTGTTGCTACTGCTGATACAGTAAACGTGAACGATCTTCTGCTTTCTGATGTAATTTTCACCACAGAAGCAGGGCTTGAAAAAATTGTTGAACGTGCCCATCCTGGTCGCGATGCACGCGAAATCAAGTTGGAAGAAGGTACTAATTAATGGAACGCAAAAAATCACCTTTTGATACGCTTGTACGCCCCGTTATTACGGAAAAAGCCCTCAGCGGCCAAGAGCTTAACAAGTATACCTTTGTGGTAGCGATTAAGTCCACAAAGCCTGAAATCAAAGCTGCAATAGAACAAGCCTTCGGCGTAAACGTTGTCGGCGTAAACACAATCGTTACCAAAGGCCGTCAAGTACGCCGTCAGCGCATGCGCCCCGGCAAGAAGCCCGACGTCAAAAAAGCAATCGTTACACTGGCGAAAGGAGAAGCCCTGGAGCTGAGCTAATCCCTCAGTATCTGCTAAAGGCTTTCAATATCATGCCGATTAAAAAGTTTAAACCCACCACACCAACGCGACGCTTCCTGACGAGCAATGCGTTTACTGAGATCACTACGGACCGGCCAGAGAAGTCGCTCGTCATGAAGCGGCACTCACCAAAGGGCCACAACAATAACGGGCGTATTACGTCTCGTTTCCGTGGGGGCGGTCACAAACGCGCGTATCGTATTATCGATTTCAAGCGCATGAAGGACGGCATTCCCGGTAAA
>DAIOTT010000018.1:5101-30269 GCA_036751885.1 Candidatus Sumerlaeota bacterium | reverse complement strand
TGCAGACAGCAGTTTTTTCGTTTAACCCCTACAAAACACAAAAGACCACCTTGACCCCACCGCTTTAGCTCCGCTTACTACTTAACAAGTTCAAGGGTGCTTCACTGTGAAGCAATATTGGCGGAACGTACTTTCACTTTCCCCCAAAACCGATTGTAGAACGAAAACAACTTTTTGCAGAAGGAAACCGCAATTCATGGCGATTCTTGTCACTGAAGACACACGCTTAATTATTCAAGGCGTTACAGGCCGCGAGGGCCAATTCCACGGGCAGCAGATGCTTGATTACGGAACCAAACTTGTTGGCGGCGTTACACCCGGCAAAGGCGGCCAAACAACCCTTGGCTCGGTACCCGTGTTCAATACCGTTGCGGATGCCAAAGCAAAAACAAACTGCAATACCACAATCATCTACGTACCCGCAAAGTTCGCCGCTGATGCTGCTCTTGAAGCAATTGAAGCAGGCTTGCAAGTTGTTATAATCATTACTGAGGGAATACCAACCAGCCAAATGATGACCGTTTACCACGAAGCCAAGCGCAAGGGCACCCAAGTGGTTGGCCCCAACTGCCCCGGCGTTATTACGCCCGGCATCGGCAAAATCGGTATTATGCCCGCCCACATTCACACCCCAGGCAACATTGGCCTGATCTCGCGCTCCGGCACGCTGACTTATGAAGTGGTAAACGAGCTAACCCGCGCCGGCCTTGGCCAAAGCACCTGCGTTGGTATTGGCGGCGACCCCATTATTGGCATGAGTTACATTGATTACCTGACGTTGTTTGAAGCCGACCCCAACACTAAAGCCGTTTGTATGATCGGCGAAATTGGTGGGAACGATGAGCAACAAGCTGCCAGATTTATTAAAGACCACATGACCAAACCCGTTGTGGCGTTTATCGCGGGCAAAACCGCGCCTCCGGGCAAGCGCATGGGCCACGCTGGTGCAATCATCAGTGGTGGCGAAGGCACTGCACAAGAAAAGCTGGATGTATTCAAAGCCTGTGGCGTAGAAACCTGTGTTCTTCCCAGTGAATTCCCGGCAAAAATCAAAGCGGCTCTTGGATTGTAATCATCCGCTGATTGCATGACCTGAGAACCATAGCCTTACGCGCCACCTTACCCCCAGCGGTTTGGTGGCGCTTTCTGTAAATAGAGCGCAATCACCCAAATCCCTGAGCTTAAACAATTCTGCATTCATGAATTCCCCATTGCGGACGAAACCAAAATCACCTTTACTCTCCGTGAATCCTTGTAAGGTTTTTCCCCCATGAATTTCGTTGAAATCCTGAAAGAAGCTTCGGCCAAAAAAGCGACCGATGTGTACTTAATCACCGGCGCCGTTCCTTGTATTAACGTGGAAGGCCATTTCTCCGTTCCAACAACCGCCCGCAACAAGCGCCTTTCCCCCCAAGCGTTGGAGGTTTTTGCGAAGTCCGTGATGAGCACCGCCCATTGGGACGAATTGAACGATAAATGCGAACTGAACATTGCCTTTATGGACCCCGACATCGGCCGGTTCCGCGTGAATGCCCTTTGGCAACGCGGCTCCTTAGGCTTGGTGATGCGCCGCGTGGAGATGAATATCCCCACACTCAAGGAATTAGGCCTGCCAATTGTAATGCGAAACGTAAGCTTGGCAGACCGTGGGATTGTTCTGGTTTGTGGCAGCACCGGAAGTGGTAAATCCACCACCATGGCAAGCGTGTTGGACTACCGCAACCACCTGCGTAGCGGGCATATTGTAACCATTGAAGACCCCATTGAATTTGTTTACCGCCACCGCCGCTCCATTGTTACCCAGCGGGAAGTTGGCCTTGATACGCACAGCTTTGAGGAAGCCCTGAAGAACAGCCTTCGCCAGGCGCCGCAGGTAATCTCCATCGGCGAATTGCGCACCGCTGAAACCGTTCAGTTCGCCATGCACGCCGCTGAAACCGGGCACTTGGTATTTGCAACCCTGCACTCCACCAACGCAGTTGCTGCCTTGGAGCGCGTAATGCACTTCTACCCAAGCTCTATGGAGCGCCAAGTCCTTTCGCAGCTATCGCTCAACCTGCGCACAATCATTTGCCAGCGCCTAATCCCCAACCTAGAAGGGGGCCGTTCCTGTGCTACGGAAGTCTTTATGAACAACCCGCGCATTCAGGAGTTGATCGCCCGTGGGGAACTAGGTGAGTTAAAGCAATACATCAATGAAATCAACCATCAGGACGGCACGATTAGCTTCGATAAATCCCTCTACATTTTAGCTAAACAAGGGAAAATTAGTGAGCAAAACGCCCTGAAATACGCGGAATCTGAGAATGATTTATCCCTGAAATTCAAAGGAATGGGCCTTTCCCATGAATGGGAAAACGTGGAAAACCCTTGGGATTCCATTGAAGACCCTTACTCCTTACCAACCGACTACAGCGGTTTGCCAGGCGCCGGATATAATAACGAAGATGCTCGCGATATGATGAGCAAGGAGGACATTAGAATCCCCGTGTTCAAGGATATTCTGATGCAATCCCGTAGAACAGCGCCAAAAGCTGCTGCACCACCCCCACCGGCTAATGTGCAACAACACGCCCCTGCTGCCGAGCGCCCTCAACAGCCACAAACAGGACAGCCGGATTCATATGAGCCAACCGACGAACCCTCAACTGAGAAAATAGCCTTCACCGAACTCCATAAGGAGGAATCATCCTCCCATGCTGTGCCGAAAAAAAACTACGCCTCGCAGCAACGAGTCCCCACGGAATTCCCCCTGGAAGAGGATGAACGGTGGTCAAGCTACCAAACACAAAAACCCCTTTCAAACGCAAACTTGCCCCAAGAGTTCCCGCCAAGACCTAAGAAAATGCCGCAAACGGTCATCATTCCAGGGCCCGGGGATAAAATGAAGCAATTGGTGCAAAACCGCCCACCCCAAGATGAAGACCCCCAACAACCGCCAAAACCGCAGGCTCTCCCAGAAAAAGGGGGCAAGCCTGGCGATGTTGTAAACCGCTACCGTGATATGATTAAGCAAGGCCTGCCCGATAGCGTTGCAGAGGATTTGGACTCTGAGTTCGATATGGATTAACCGATTCAGGCTGTTACCTAAAGTTTTATATAACTACTCGAAAGTGTTCTCGCGATCCAATAGATTTTTTTCACGCAGAGAAATGAGGTGAAGTTCGAGACGCCAAGAAAAATGGCTCCGTAACTCTGTAAAACCTCTGCGCCCTCTCACTAACTCTCTGCGGCTCCGCGTGAAAAAACTCTACATTTGCCGAAAAACTATAATCTATCCCGATATCATTTTTGACTATCAGTATACTTCTATTTTTTGTTTTGCCGATTGCCTTGAACAACGCTTACGGGAGCAGCTGAATAAATTGATCTGAAAATACCAATAAACTTGGAATCCCACGGATCATCAATGCATGGTTGATTTCTAAACTAGGATGATCAGCGAACGATCTTGAAATTTTCGTTTTTGAATTGATGATCCTGAAACTTCCAGTTCACCACAATATCATCCACCCGGGAAGATACAGGCCCCTTATACATTTCGGTTAGCAAATCAGTCAGCACAACTTCGGAGTCGCACTCTGCATAAACCTCTACAGTTTTATCCGGCAAATTTCTAACCCAGCCCCAGCACCCAAGCTCTAAAGCTGCTTGGCGCACAAAAACCCGATAACCTACGCCTTGAACTCTTCCTCGAACGATTGCGTGAAGTACGTTCGCCTCTGCCTCTGGATTCAATCCATTTTCCTCGAAATCACTCATACCAAAATGTTTTCTCAATTAAGATTCTTTTCCCGTAATATCGGCCAATTCCCCTTCCAGACCGTATTTTTTTATTCTGTAGCCTAGTGTTCTGCGTGTAACTCCTAATATTTTAGCGGCCCGAGTTTGGTTTCCTGCCGTTTTTTGCAGGGCTGAAAGAAGGCAGCGCTTTTCAATTTCCTCCAAGCTGGACTCACGCAAGGGAGTTTGAATAGGCGTTTCTAATGTACTTCTAACGTCCCGTTGTAATGCAACCGGAAGATCATCTATTTCCAGTTTTTCTGGATTCCCCAACACCAAGGCGTGTTCAATGGCGTTTTCAAGTTCCCGCACGTTGCCAGGCCAATTGTATTCCTTCATGGCGGTAATGGCTTCAGCGGTAAATTCAATCCGGCTCGGCAAGCATTCCGGAGGGGCAAACTTCAATATGAAATAGCGAATAAAGGCATCTAAATCCTCCTTACGTTCTCGCAGCGGCGGTAAAAACAACGGAACAACATTCAGCCGATAATATAAATCTTGGCGAAAACTACCGGTCTCTATCATCGCTTCAAGATTGCGGTTGGTTGCTGCGATGATTCGCACATTGCAGCGTTGAGCCGTTGAATCGCCAACGCGGGTGTACTCGCCACTTTGCAGAACGCGGAGTAATTTCACCTGAAGCGCAGGGGAAACTTCACCAATTTCATCCAACAAAATGGTGCCAGTATTCGCGGTGGCAAACAACCCAGCGCGGTCATTCATAGCGCCCGTGTAGGCGCCCTTTACGTGGCCGAACAACTCGGACTCCAGCAGCGTTTCCGTCAATGCACCGCAGTTAATCTTCAGGAACGGCTTCGTTGCTCTCGGGCTTTTGCGGTGGATCAGATCGGCGGTAACTTCCTTGCCCGTGCCGCTTTCCCCGCGAAGAAGCACTGCTGCCTCTGACCGAGCAATTTTATCCAGCTTTTCAAAAATCTTTTTCATCGCGGGGGATTTGGATTCTAAAATTCCCATGCCGTTTAAGTCAAAATCCGCCAATTGCTCCGCCGTTGGGGTGCGATCAGTAATGTAGGATTGCGGAATAATGGGGTTTTCATCAGAGGAATGATTCGCCAGTAAACGTTCCAACAAGGGCTTCAGGTCATTCTCTGCGCTCAACGGCTTGATTAAGTAGTCAACCGCACCTAACTTCAGGGCTTCGCGAGCTGTTTCCACGGAGGCAAAAGCAGTCATTAAAATCACTTCAGTTTGCGGAGAGATTTGCTTGCAACGCTTCAATACGTCGATGCCCGAAGTACCCGGCATTTTTAAGTCCGTGATGAGAACATCCCAAAGGTGCTCTTTCAGGGCTTGAATTGCCTGTTCAGGATTGCTGTAAGCCTCCACAATGTAACCATCACGCTCTAACGAGCGTTTCAGCAAGCCCGCCATCCGCTCTTCATCATCTAAAATCAATAGTCGTTGATGACTATGCGATTGGTTACCCACGGAAGAATGCTCCCTTAACAAAAAAATTGACCCTTGTATAAGGGCCAATTTTGGGTGTAACGTCAAGTGTAGCAAAGAGTAAACTTAGTGGTGTTTACACATTCCAAAGGCAATACACGCCCACGAAAACAAAGATCCAGACAACATCCACCAAGTGCCAATACCAAGAGGCAGCTTGAAGGGAGAAATGGCGGTTTTGGTGGTAATGCCCAAGCTCCAGCCGGCCGTATACAAGCATCAACATCATCAAGCCAGTCATTACGTGAAAGCCGTGAAAACCTGTAAGAATGTAGAAGACCGTGCCAAAGTTATTGGTGTTCGGCGTGAAACCGTATTGAATCAGTATTCCCCATTCATACCCTTGAATCGCCAAGAAAAACAAACCCAAGCCAATGGTGATCAGCATAAAGTCTTTACAAAGGCCCCGTTTGCCCATTGCCATATATTTGTGGGCGAATTCGCAAGTAATAGAACTGGTTAGAAGAATTAGCAAACCAACAGCAGGCAGAATAATGTGAACTTCAGCCGGTGTACCGACCAAAGGCCAAGTTCCCGCTTGGGTGAATTTGTAAATCTGCACAAAGTAGTAAGCGAAGATGGATGCAAAAATGGCAATCTCGGAGATAAAGAACAACTTAGTTCCAAGAATCAAATCACGCCCTTGAGCCGCCACGCCGAAGTGCCCCGCCCATTTATCAACGATTACACTATGGCACCAACCCATTGAGGGGATAATTGAAAGCACAACGCCCAAAGCCGCCAAAACATACCCAGCATTCACAACAAAGGTGCTGGCGCCGTACAGAACGAGAAGCGTTCCGGTAGGGATTAGGCCAAGGGTCAACGAAAGCAAAAGAGGCCAGTAGCTTGGGGGCGGGTTTAGAGCCGCCAAAAACTCCACCTGATCGTGATCATGATCGTGGGCATCGGCATGGGCGAGTTCAGCAGAGTTGCTTGCATTCATGATTGTACAGTCCTGAATAAAACCTAATGAAAAAGTCTTACTTCGCCAAAAATCAGATTAGTGGCTGAAAGTTTGTTGGGCCGCATTAGGGTCCCACATGTAATTGAATAACGGATAAGATAGAAACACCATCAACAGGATGAGCGCAACCAATACGATGAGCCAAACGAAATTTCCTTGTCGTTGTTTTTCATCATTCAAGTGGGGCGCAACGCCTGTTTGGTTATTTTGCGATTGCATGATGATTAGTCCTTTTCAGTAGTTGATGCGGAAATGGATTCTACGGGTGGAGTAATAAAGGAGACTTTTCCCGCGTTTTCATCGGTCATATTTTTTTGAGACTCAAGAAGCTTACGTTCGTAGTCTTCCTTCGTCAGCTCAAACATGGAGTAATTCATTGTAAGGTTGGAGTATTTACTCGGTAAATCTGAACTCACCACGTACACAACGGGTAAGCTAACTTTTGCTCCTGGTGCAATTTTTTGGGGATTGAAGCAGAAACACTTTGAAAGATCAACCAATTCAGACGTAGCACTGGGAACAAGATTGTGCACCGGAAAGAAATACAACCACCGGTCGGAAAGATTAACAAAGCGGTAATCATTGGTCATAACTTGCCCAAGGCGTGCAGTTTGCATGCTTTTTACGGGGGAAACCTGCAAGGGAATATCGCCAGTTGCCGACCCCAGAAATGCCATTTGAATGGTGCGGTCTGTTGGCTCCATGGAAACAGCTTGGTTTTTCATGGGATTCAACTCAATGCCCACAGCGCTGCACAACATGTTGAAGATCGGAACGTTGGCAAAAGCGAACAGGAACATTACCATGCCAACACTTACCAATATGAGAAGAAACTTGCGGTTATTTTTTTGCACAGGATGCCCTGAGGGGAGCTCGGAATTCGTCGCCTCGTGGGAGCCTTTCTCGTGGGAGCCTGTGACTACGGTAGTGCTGTCATTCATCGTATTTATCCTTTCTCACGCATCAACCATAACAGCCTTGTAAGCCCTAAATATTAGCGCCAAGGCGTATAATTGTACATGCTATCAACAATTAGACTCAAGAATAAGACCAACAGGTAAACAATCGAATAACCGAACACACCCCAAGCTTGGCGTGTTTCGTGAGTCCGGCGAACGCGCTCTACCAGCCAAACAAACACACCCCCTAAAATAACGGCAACAACCACATAGATAAGCCCCGCCGTTACGCTTGGCAGAATTGGCAGCAACACGGTAAACGCAACAGTGATAAGCGTGTAATTCAAGATTAGGCCAAGGGTTTCTTTATCCGAACGAACATTGGGAAGCATGGGGTACTTCACGGTTTTGTAATCCTCTTTCAGGCAATAGGCTAATGCCCAGAAGTGCGGCGGCGTCCAAAAAAAGATGATCAAAAACAACACCCACGACGTAATAGAAAGCCCATTGGTTGCTGCGGCCCAGGCGATTAACGGCCCCATTGCGCCCGCCGCCCCGCCAATCACGATGTTTTGCGCCGTTCTTGGCTTCAGCCAAAGTGTATAGAAGAAACTGTAGAAGAGAATTGTCCCAAAGGCTAGAAGGGCGCTGAGAAGGTTAAAGCAAACCGCGAACAACGCCGTACCAACTACACCGATGGTAATGGCAAAAATCAATGCCTCCTTCGGCTGCAAAGAACCATTCGTAAGAGGGCGTTTTTTTGCGGTGCGCGTCATTTGAGCATCAATTTCACGCTCAAGATATTGATTGAACGCCGCTGCACTTCCCGCAGTGAGGAATAAACCCAGCATAACACCAATAAAATGGAATGGCTTGCTGACAAATGAACCTTCCATAAACAAGGCCGTGGCACCGGTAATCAGCACCAACAGCGCAATGGTGGGTTTAGTTAACTTCAGAAATGCGAGCAGCTTGTGCTTCAAGTTCAAACTCCGGATCGTCTTCCCAAGAGCGTTTTTTCAACAGCTCTTGCTCATAAATTGCAATTGAGGCGTTCGTACGAACCTCAAAAGTCAGGAAAATTAACAGCTCAAATAAAACAAGGCCCGTGGCTAAATGCAATAAACCAAGGCTGAAGGGCACCGCCTCCAGCAACGTTACAATGCCCAATAAAATTTGGAAAAATACCATGAACATCGTTGCTCGCAGGGCAAAACGTCCGCCTTGTGTCAGCGGTTTCGTGATCAGCTTGAGAGCCAAAACAGCAATTGCGCCGAGTACTAGAAATGCTGTCCAGCGGTGGATGAATTGAATCAAAATCAAGTTCTGTGAGAAATTATTGATCACGGGTTCAAGGGTTTCATTCCACAAAGCCGCAAACGGGGGAATAATCCGTTCCCCCAGTTCAGGCCACTGATTATAACTTTTCCCTGCGCCGGTTTTCGCCATCAGCCCGCCAAAGAAAATCTGAATCGCACACAAACCAACCGCGATGACCGTATATTTGAACGACGATGATCGTTGATACGCGGGAGTAACATCAGGAACACCGCGCAGAAGCCTAAGCGTAATCCACAGCATCATGGAGATAAACGTAAAGGCTGTCATCAGATGCACGGAAACAAACAGCGGATGCGTGTGGTTGATCACTACTTTTCCGCCCAACACGATTTGAATCGCAAGTAACAAAATTGCATACGTCAACAACTGCCCCACAAGCCCCCTGAGGTGGGCAGAGCGCGCGATCATGGTAATCACAGCGAGAAAAAATATGCCGAAAAGCGTTACAACAAAACGGTGAGCATATTCGATGAGAAATTCCCGTTTGAATTGCGGCATTTGAATTTCGCGGCCCGGCGTTGTAACGTCAATGTAATCACGGTGGTAGGTTTGCCGTGCAACTTCCCACTTTGCTTCGCTGAAAAATGGAGGAAGCAAACCAGGCTTAGTTTTTCCTTCACCGTAATAAATCACCGGCCATTCAGGAATGCTCATGCCAGAGTTTGTAAGGCGAACCGTTCCGCCCGCCACAACAACGAGGAAGAGAATCCCTAGAAGGAGAACCATCCAGCTTCCGGCCCGAAGGGATTCTTGCCGATTAGCTGCGGCTTGAAGATCGTGAATATTTTCACAATCAAGTTCTGTATTATTTTGTTTAGAGGCCCCTCCGTTTGGAGAGGCCTCAGAGTTATGGGAAGATTTGTTCATTATCGTCCAAACATCAGAAAGTTAGTGTGAAGAATCGGAAGATTTAACAACGGGAATTTTATCGAAGTTGTATGCAGGAGGAGGGCTCGGAATATCCCAAATGAAGTTCTGTTGAACGTCATTAATATTCCAAGGATCGCTTGTTGCCGTACGAGGCTTCATCAAAGATTTAATCAAATCGTAAATGAACAACGCTCCGGCGGCCACCATTAACAAATAGCCAAAAGTCACAATGGTGTTAACATCGCTGAATTCATCGCGGTACGTATGAATCCGCCGTGCCATTCCTTGAATCCCAAGAAGGTGCATCGGGAGGAAAGTTACCATGATGCCCGCATAGAAAATCCAGAAGATTAGGTTGCCCATTTTTTCACTCAGGAAACGACCAGACATTTTGGGGAAGTAGAAATAAGTGCCGGCAAACAAGCTCATGATTGAACCGCCAACCAAGACAAAGTGGAAGTGCCCAACAACGAAGTAGGAATCGTGAGCCTGAAGATCAAACGGAACGTTGGCCAAGTAAACACCGCCAATACCGCCGATGACAAACATGCTGACAAAGCCGAGGGCGAACTTCATGGCAACTGTAAACTCAACCGTTCCGCCCCAAACTGTTGCAATCCAAGAGAAGATTTTAATGCCCGTTGGTACGGCAATTACCATGGTCATGAAGGAGAACCATAGGCGTAGCTCTGATGAGATTCCAGAAGTGAACATATGATGCCCCCAAACCATGAAGCCAAGAACACCAATTGCTCCAACAGCCCAAACCATTCCAGTGTAACCAAAAATTTGCTTATGAGAGAACGCCGCAAGAACGTGAGAAATAATCCCGAAGCCCGGTAACACCATAATGTATACCGCAGGGTGAGAGTAAAACCAGAACAAGTGCTGATAAAGAACAGGATCCCCGCCCATGCCGGGTTTGAAGAAGTTTGTTCCAAAACCACGGTCTAACAGAACCATAGTTACAGCCCCAGAAAGAACAGGCGTACCAATTAAGATGAGCCAAGCATTAACAAGCCAAGTCCAAACGAACAAGGGCATCTTCATGAGTGACATACCAGGGGCGCGCATATTCATGATTGTTACGATGAAGTTGATCGCACCCGTAATGGAGGAAATCCCCGCAAGGTGAACGGCAAGAATCCACATATCAACGCCCGGCCCGCCAGAATATTCTGATAAGGAAAGAGGGGGATAATTCGTCCAGCCGCCAGCAGCAGTGCCCCCTTCAACAGCGAAGGAGCCAAACATAAGGGCTGCAGCAGGAAAGTTTATCCAAAAGCTAAAGGCATTCAACCGCGGAAACGCCATATCGCGGGCGCCGATCATTAGCGGCACCAAATAATTACCAAAGCCCGCAAGAGCCGGAATAATGACCATGAAAATCATAACGGAAGCGTGCATGGTGATCATGGAGTTATAAAATTGAGGTGTGATGATCTCCAAGCCCGCTCTGGTTAGCTGAGCGCGAATCGCACCGGCAAACGCACCCCCTACAATACCCATAAATAGGGCAAGAACGAGGTATAGAATACCGAGTACTTTGTGATCAGTGCTGCCAAGAATGTGAAGAATTCCAGGAGCCTTTTGAACGGGAGCCTGAGGTGTTTCTGGAAACCGTGGTCGCTTGGAGGGCGATTGTTTTGCTTCCGACTGGACTTGATCTTCGAGTAAGCTCATCGTAAACTCCTTATTTAGTTTGTTCGTGAGTCAGATAATTGAAGGATGTTGCTTTCACTTGCTGATTGTTCGGCTGAAGGAAGAGCTGGTAGAACGGCAACGGCTTCATCTGATGAATCATCCGGGCCAGTTGCACCCTTTTCAACAAGCCATTGTTCGAATTCTTCCTCCGTAACAACAACAACATCGATCCACATTTGAGCATGACCTGCGCCACAAATTTCGGCACATTGGCCTTCATACCAACCTGTTCGTTCTACGTTGAACCAAACTTGATTTGTACGCCCTGCCACAGCATCCATTTTCACGCCGAATGCAGGAACCCACCAAGCGTGGTTTACATCGTTACTTGTTAGGTTAGCCACAATGTTTTTGCCCACTGGAATAACCAACGGTGTATCGTATGATGTAACGATCAAACCACGCTCCAGGTAATCATACTGCCAGATGTACTGTTGGCCTCTGATGCTGATGATCATGTCGGCTGGGGGGGGATTTTCAAAGTCCCGAATCAAGTTGTACGTTGGAACCGCCATTAAGATGAGCACAAGAGCGGGAATTAACGTCCAAACAACTTCAAGGGGTAAATTCTCGTGAAACGTTGCCGGCTTTCTTCCGTCGTTGGTTTTCTTGAACTTGAAGATGCAAATCAGCAGAAGGATTTGAGGAAGAATTAAAAACGGAATAATGAGAACGGACGTTAAATATGTGTTGGAGCGAACCTGTTTAGCCAACGGCGTTACAGGATCGGACATGAAATTGGTGATGGGTTCTGGTTTGTATTTATCAATGATAGAACCAGTAACATCAACGTTTTTTGCCTCGATCACGCCGTGTTGTACCAAGACAAACCCAACGAGTAAGACGAAAAACAAGAAGAACGGAAAACGACGCATTAGGAATCTACTCCAGATTTAGCAAGGGCGCTGACGAATTCATGGAGGTCTTGAACGTCTGTTTTTGTGAACGTTGCAAAACCATGGTAATTCGTAGAGCCTTCTTTATTTTCAACAATGATACTTTTGAATTGATTCGCATCATCAACCCAGACAGCGCGCGTGCCAATAAGTGGTGGTGTAGATACACGAACGTAGGGTGCCGAGGTGATAATTTGCCGAGAAACCATTCCGCCGCCTGCAGCACCATGGCAAGATGCACAGTTGGCATCATAAAGCCCGGCCCCTCTCAGGGATTTTAACGCCTCAGGAAGCTCCGCAGTAACAACGTCTCGGGCAGATTCCATGTTGCGCTTCAAGGCAACTTCAATCGCCTTCAATTCAGGGGCATCAGTCCCCATTTCTTCAAAATTAATAGGCCCCGTTACCGCAATTGTAGGCCCTGGAAGAGCATCAATATCAACTTGGGAAAGCTCCGGCGCATCGGGCACCCAAGCCTCGCGAATGTAATGAATAATCTTCATGCGGTCGTCCGGCGCCATCGCAGCGTAGGAAGCCATAGAACCACCCGCAATGCCGTTTTGCAGTGTTGTCCACATGCCAGAGATGCTGGCACCGTTCTTCCATTGCGAACTGGAGTCGTGGAAACTTCGCGGTGCAGGATTCAACCCTCTACCGTTTGCCCCGTTACCAAGCCCCTCGGCTCCGTGGCAAGATTGGCAATTCAAGCCGTACAGGACTTTTCCTTCGGTGACATACTCTGGCAAAACCTCAGCAAACAACTGAACGTTGATAGGTTTTTTCTCTTCAGAAACAATCTTCAATTCCTTGGGTTTCTTACCCTCTTCAATGCCTTGAAGGTAACCACTGCCGAAAACCCAGCCCACAATAAGCAAAGAACCTAGTGCGATAGGAATATAGAGAATCGGATTAGTTTTATCCTTGGGAAGATTATACTTAGGGGCACTCATTGTTAGATGTAACTCCCATCAACGGACATTTTGAAGTAAGGATCGCCTACGGCACAAACGGAGTGGCGAGCGTATACGATAGATAATGCAAGACCAAAGCCACCAAGGGTAAACAAAAAGGCACCAATTTCAGCGAGTCCAGGGATGGGTGGAACCGTGTAGAACGTGGGGTAAATCACCCAGTAAAGATCCAGCCATTGACCAATCAGGATAGCAATAGCCACGGGCACAATAACATTAATATTCGCCCGGCAAACGATCGGCATCAGCGCGAAGAACGGAATAATCCACTTGAAGAATGCAAGGGAAAGGAAAATATCCTCCCAACCATTTTGGCTTCGCTCAATTAAGTAGAACGTTTCCTCCGGAAGGTTTGCGTACCAAATCAACATGAACTGCGAGAAACCAATATACATCATGAAGCAAGAGAACGCCATCATCCACGTACCCAAATCCCAAAGGTGCCGTTTATGAATAATAACATCCACAGACTTGTTACGACGCATGAACACGGTTATCAAAGCAATCACCGCAAACGTTGAGAGCAGCATGCCCGCAAATATGTATACGCCAAACATTGTGGAGAACCACTTCGGTTCCAGCGCCATTAATAGGTCAATCGCGTGAATGCTGAACGTGTACATAAAGGTGATTAAAAAGATGATAGACCACTTTTGGTTTTCACGGTGCAGCTTTTTATCGGGATCTTTCGTTTGATCTTGCTTCAACGAATTACCACGGAGTTTGAAGGAGAGAAAGAACCACAGCGCATAAAATGCAATGCCTTTGATCACAACAGCAGGCTGAGAGAGAAACGCGCTTTTTGTAATTAAGTCATCGCCACTATCAAGAAAGTATAGCCCGCCCTTGCCGATTGTATTACGGATTTCAGAATTCAAATCATACAGCGTGCTGTAACCGGCGATGCTGATGAAAAGGAACATGATGAAGCTGATGGGCAAGAAATAGCCGAAGCCCTCAGCAAAGCGGCGCACAACAATAGACCACCGTGCGCTTGCGGCGTATTGGATGGCAACAAACACAATGCCACCAAGGGAAAGGAGAAAGAAAAAGAAGTACGCGTGCAAAAGAGCTAAGAAACCGCGAAGGCGAGTTTCATCGCTTTGGAGCATGGAATTCAAAATGAACAACGCCCCTAGGGCTATAAGAACATAAGAAATACCCTTGAACGCCTTTGGAAGACCAACGGGGCCGGGATCAGCTATCTCTATTGGGTGATGACCGTGCATGAAATAAACAATCCTTAGTTAGTCGTTGCCGAGTTGGCAACTTCAGTGGTTGAGGAATTAGGTGTAGAAGCAGTTGTTGCTTCAAACGCATCGCCTAAACTGCGAACGTAGTGAATAATAGCCCAGCGTTTCTCCACAGAAATTTTTGTGTTGTAGGCAGGCATATTCCCCTGGCCAACAGTGAGAACATGGTAAAGCCGACCGTCCGTCCATTCCTGGCGTATTTTGTCGGAGTAGAGTTTTGGTGGCATCGGCATTCCGGCGTTAGCGCGAATAACGGTTCCGTGACCATCGCCGGCGGCGCCGTGGCAGGAAATACAGTAAACGTTGTAGTATTTTTCACCGGTGAGCATGACTTCGGGGGTGCGAGGAAGGGGATTTTGAAGTGCCATTGCTTTGGTATCCGCTTCTTCGTTTGTAATTGTATACGGAACAAAGTTCACGGGAACGGTTCCCTCTGCGGGAAGCATCATGGGGCCGCTTTTGGCAAACGGATTTTCTTCTTGAGCCTTGTAGGCGTAAGAGAAGTGCATGTCCGGCATATTCAAAATTTCCCGCGTTTCACGGCGGCCGTCGCACGCTGAAATTGCAAGCACAGTAAGCATAAGGGCCGCAAACTTCCCGAGAGTTGAAGGGGACTTAAAGACCAATTGAGCGAATTTCATCGGCTTTCATCCTTTTTAGCAGTGCTTCTGCTTTGGTAACATCATCAGGATTGCGGGTTGGAATTACCAGCGCAAACCGGTCGTTTGTAAGGTCTGGATCAAGGGTTTTGGCAAACGGATTGGGGAACAAACCACATGAAATAAAAATCGCCAGAAAATTAGTCAGCCCGGCGAGAAGAACCGCGCTTTCAAAGATAATCACCACATACGCGGGCCAAGCAAACATCGGCTTGCCGCCAACGTTAATGGGCCAATCAACCGAATGCGTCCACCATTGTAATAGAAAACCTAACGTTGCGCCGATAAATAGCCCTGTAAGAGCCGCTCTTGGAACCCAGCTGGGGCCAATATCGAATAATTCTTCCGCTCCGTGAATGGGGAACGGACTATACCCATCGAGTTTTTTCAAACCCAGGGATTTTGCCTCGGCGGCGGCGTGTATAAACTCATCAGGATCATTGAAGAACCCAACAAATCCTCTGCGTGGAAGACTAGCCATTAGTGAGCAACCTCCTTGGAGGGGTTGGAGTTATTATTACCGGAGTCTTTGTCACCCCAGGAAACCACTTCAAAGTCGCGCTCAACACCACCAGCGTTCGGATTGTGCAGAACTGATTTTACCTCCGCAATCGCCAGTGTAGGCAATACACGGCAGAACAAGAAGAAGAGGGTGAAAAACAAACCGAAAGAGGCTAAGGTAACACCGGCATCGAAAAGAGTAGGAACGAAGTAAGCCCAATTTACAGGGAGGAAATCGTTTTCAAGAGAAAGAACGAAGATGTTGAAACGTTCAAACCACATGCCCACGTTCACGAGTAAGGAAACCACAAACATGAGAGGCAAACTTCTTCGCGCCCAGCGGAACCAGAATATCTGCGGCACAAGAACGTTGCAGGTCATCATTGTCCAAAACGCCCACATGTGCATGGGGTGTGGGTTTTGAGAGAACATAAGCCCTGAAAGACGGTACAGGAACTGAGCACGCTCGTATTGCGCCTCTGAGTACCAAGCAATAATGAACTCCATAATGTACGCGTAGCCCACCAGCATGGAGGTAAACAGAATTACCTTACAGCATAGCTCCAAATGGTTCATGGTGATGTATTGCTTCAAATTCAGCAAATGGCGCATGGGGATGAGCAGCGTTAGCACCATACCGAAGCCTGAGAAAATAGCCCCTGCAACAAAGTAAGGTGGGAAGATTGTTGTATGCCAGCCGGGGATCATGGAAACGGCGAAGTCAAAGGAAACAACCGAGTGAACGGAGAGAACGAGTGGTGTTGCAAGCCATGCGAATTGTGCGTAGCCGTTTTCATAGTGAGCCCAATCGCGGATGGAGCCGCGCCAGTTCATGGCAAGCAAGCCGTAAGCGAACTTTTGAACTTTAAGCTTAGCCTTATCGCGCGCCGTTGCAAAGTCTGGAATAAGGCCCGTGTACCAGAAAATGGTGGAGATAAGCACGTAGGTTGTAACGGCAAAAACGTCCCACAAAAGAGGGGAACGGAAGTTCACCCACAACCAACGGTCATTAGGGTAGGGAATCAGCCAATAAGCTTTCCATGTACGCCCTACGTGTAAGAGCGGGAACAACCCCGCACATTGAACGGCAAAAATCGTCATCGCCTCGGCAGAACGGTTAATAGCTGTACGCCACTTTTGGCGGAACAAGAACAGAATCGCAGAAATCAGCGTACCAGCGTGCCCAATCCCAACCCAGAAAACGAAGTCGGTAATGTAAACGCCCCAGCCAACGGGGTTGTTGATTCCCAGAATCCCAAGACCCCGGTGCATTTGAATGGCCACTAACACGGCCCCTAGGGCCAAACACATTTGGGCAAAGCCAAATGCGATGTGCCATTGCAACGGCGGGAGTTGAAACATCGGGCGAAGAACATCGTCCGTAACGTCGCGCATGGAAACGTGATAAGGCACAAGCGGCGCCGTGCCATCAGGCGTATTACCGCCCCAATGCGTTGGGCCGTAGTCTTCTTTACGTCTGGGTTCAACCGGCCGAAGTGGCTGAACGTCAGATTTTGGAGAATCTTCAAGTAAACTCACGAACGAACTCCTGATTTGAGTGTTTCTGCAGGAACGGCGCTGTGGCTTTCGTTTGCAGAATTATCCGTTGATTGATTGTTGTTAGTATGATTTTCGGACCCATATTCGCCGGAATCTTGGGAGTCTTTTTTGGACTCACCAGATTGATCATCCTTGTTTTTGTCTTTCTTTTGAAGGTGATAAGCAACATCATAATCGCGGGTTTCGCGGTTGTGAATGTGGGCAAGGTACATGATGTTTGGCTGAACGTTGAACTCTTCCAGCACGCCGAAACCCCGTTTGTTGTTGTTTTCGGCGCGGATTTTATTCACATCATGTTCGGGATTCATCGCATCCCCAAAGGTAATCGCCTGTGTGGGGCAAGTTTGCTGGCAGGCACTTTGCAGTTCGCCATTGGGAATATCTTGGCCACGCTTTTTGGCATCGTACTTCGCATGGCGAATCCGCTGGGTACAGAAAGAACATTTCTCCATAATCCCTTTGGAGCGAACCGTAACTTCAGGGTTCAACGCCAACGCCAAGGGCGTTTCAGGAACCATCATGTCCTCATGGGGGCCTTTGCGGAATTTAGAGTAGTGGTAGAAGCTGAACCGGCGAACTTTGTAGGGGCAGTTGTTCGCGCAATAGCGGGTTCCTACGCAACGGTTATAGACTTGCTGATTCAGGCCTTCATCTGAGTGAACGGTTGCAAGAACAGGGCAAACTGTTTCGCAGGGGGCGTTATCACAGTGTTGACAAAGCATCGGCATTTTCACGAATTCGGGGTTGTCAATGTCGCCCTTGTAGTAGCGATCCAACCGGATCCAATGCATTTCCCGCCCCACAAGAACTTCACGCTTCCCAACAACGGGTACGTTGTTTTCAATCTGGCAGGCTGTTACGCAGGCGTTGCAACCAGTACAAGTGTTGAGATCGATTGTCATCACCCACTTATGTTGTACCATGGGGTGTTCACCTGCATACCATTCAACGCGGTTTGGCCCTTCAATTTCTTCAGGGGCTTCCTCGCCGTTGATTGTGTGCTTGCGGCGAGTGAACCAATAATCTGGCTCGCGCTTGGTTGTATCCCAGTACGGAATGTGGTAGTAAGGCTGAGGGGCTTTTGCGTTATCATTGAACAAGACAAGGCTGGTCGCTTGAATCAACTGGCGAATAGGCTCGTTTTCGTTCAATGGGTCTTTACGCATGTAATTATGGCCCTGAACATCAGCCAAGCGAATGCTTTTGCCGAGTTTTTTCAGGGTGACTGACGCGCCGCTAAAGGCCTTGTTAGCTGCGGACGCCAATAGATAAGCGTTAAACCCTTCGCCGTCGCCTACATTACCAGCACCTGTGCGGCCCCAGCCCAGACCAGCCCCCACAACACCGACGTTCAAGCCGGGTTGAATACGAGCTGGGCCTTCAACGGTTGTGCCGTTGGCCGTAACTTCAAGTAAATCGCCATCTTTGATTCCCTGCTCTTTGGCGGTGGCAGGAGCAAGCGTGAAATAATTGTCCCAGCAGACTTTCGTCACCGGATCCGGAAGCTCCAACAAGTGCGGAATATTGCTGAATGAACCATCCCCGATATTCACGGTAGCATACAGGGCAAGCTCTAACCCGGCGGGTGCTTTACCACTGCTTTGGGCTGCAGCTAAAGCTGAGGGGTTGAAATTTTGCTGGCGAGACGGAATACGGGAAGGCAACTCCAGAACGCCGGAACGCAGGGAGGCGAACCAGAAGTCCTGAAAGTCTGAGGCGAATTCGCCCTCTGTGTGAATGCCTTGCCACACGTTTTGAATGTACTCGCGCCAAAGAATAGAACGGTACGTTCTTCCTTCTTCTTCAGAACCTTCCACGACGAGGAATTTATCAGCATTGGAAGCCCGAACAATTTCAATCAACGTTTGCTCAAACGCTCGGTTGTCCCACAAGGGCTGAATGGTGGGCTGTTGCAGGCTTAGGTACCCTTCTACAGGCTCATGATCGCCCCAGTTTTCAAGGAAGTGCAGACCCGGCAGCACTAGATCGCACAGTTTTGCCGTTTCATCCATGAATTGAGAAGCGCTCACCTTGAGCGGAACACGAGCAAAGGCAGAATCGAATCCGGAATCTGCCGGCAGTGCGTAGGCAGGGTTGGTGTTGTGAACAAGAATGACATCAACTTGGCCCGCCTTCATTTGCTCAATCAGCTCGGCCATTTGGGCGCTGGAACCACGAGATTGAAGGCTGGCTTGGATGGTGGTAATTGTTTCACCTTCATTGCCAAGCATTGCGTTTAGAACGTTTACCGCTGTATGCAGGGCGAGTGAATCTTGAGTGCTAGCTTGCGTACCCCCAGTGTAAATGATTGAGCGGCCACTTTTTTCCCAAAGCCGATCAGCGAGGGTTTTGATCGTACCGGCCGGAAGGCTTGCTTGGGTTTCGGCTGAGGCTGCAGTCACAAAATTCAGATTGGAAAGACCAGAAACCTTGGAGTGCCCATCGGCCAAAAGCTGACCAATCAACGCTTGCGCAATGAGAAGCAAGTGGGTGGGCTTGACACCAAATCTGTAGTCCGCACTCATCCCGATGCTCGTTACCATCGGCTCAAAAGCATATAATTGGCCCATGGTGTACTCACCTGCCTTGTAGCCTTTCACGCGCCGTTGTTCTGCCATGTTCCGGGCATCTTGTAGCGGTGAATAGCCGTCAACATAGGGATCAGAACCCAAGAGAACAGTAAGCTCTGATTGATCAAAATGGTACTGGGGAAGTGCGGAATCACCGAAGCTTGCTTCACGGGAAAGGGAGCGGTTTTCATCGGTCAACGCATCAAACATTACATGCTTGGTGTTGGGGAAATCAGCCATAAAGTCTGCCAAGAGTTGTTCCTTGGCAACACCGTTCATGGTACCAGTAAGAAGAACACCACGGCCTGATTTGAACGCCTTAGCAATCATGGCGTCGGCATCAGCCCAGTTCAACGGATTCGTGGAACCATTCTTAACTTCAACAGGCTTTCTAAGGCGGTCGGGATCGTACAAGCCAACGAGGGATGCTTGGCCCAAGGCGCACAACTTTCCTTGGTTGAGCTTATGGCGCGGATTTCCCTCTAGCTTAAGGGGCCGGCCTTCCCGGGTTTTTACAAGCGTTCCGCAACCGGCAGAGCAACCACCACAGGTGGAAGCGTAATAATTCGGGATGCCAACAATAATTTCTTCAGGGGCTTTGTTGTAAGGAATAATATGCTCTAAGGGTTTTTCACAGCCTGCTACCATAGATAATACAGCGGCGAAACCACTCATTTTCATAAAGGTACGGCGGCGAAGCTTCCATTCAGGGATGGAAAGATTTTCAAGCTTATCGGCAAAACCCTCGGGCTTTGTATTCCATTCACTTCCGCCCATACGGTTTAGAACGTCTGGGGTTCCCTCGTATTCTTCAAGGGTAGACCATTCAATGGGGCGGTGGGTTGTTTCAGACATTCAGGGAAGCTCCTACGTTAATAGTGACACGTAATGCAGTTGAGTGAAGCATTTTGAAATGCTTTGACGTGATCAATCACGCCGTTACCGGCTTGGCGGGCGAAATGATCGTAACCGAGAGCTTGAACAATGAGTTCGTGCTGGGCAACGGGGTCTTTCCCCTCCAGCGCACTATTCATTTGATCCGCATTCCACATCTGCATGCGAACGCTTTGGTACTCTGTATTATCAGCATTCGCGCTGGCAATCTCAGGACTATACTGCGCCTGCTTTTCCGGCGTCATAATATAGTCGTCGTTGCGGTGGCAGGCCATGCACCACCCCATGCTGAGATCCACATACTGGTAAACAACTTCCATCTCTTCAATGGGGCCGTGGCATGTTTGACAATCAACGCCAGCCGCAACGTGTTGCGCGTGGTTGAAGTACACGTGATCTGGCACGCTATGAATACGAACCCAGGGAATGGATTCGCCGCTCTCATAGTATTCGGTAAGCTTGATGATGTTCTCACGATCTGTTCGCACAACACTATGGCAACCCATACACGTATCAACTGAGGGAACCCCAGCGTGTTTTGAGACTTCAGCAGACCCATGGCAGTAAAGGCAATCCATGCCTAGTTGCCCTTCACCTAAACCAGCGTGCAAAGCGTGGCTGTAGGGAATTGGCTGAAGGGGTTCATAGCCTTTATTATTCGTAAGCTTGTAAGCTTCTGCGCCGCCCATAACGAGCCCAACAGCGACGAGTACCATCAATCGCCAACGGGAGAGAACAGCTTTTGCAGTGAGATTCATTCAGGATGCTCCTGTAGAACAGTGTTTCTAAACTAACTTTGTGAAAAAGTTCACAAAGTTGAAGCCAGTTTTAGAAACACGTGTATATATTTCCGCAAATCAAACGTTCAATTTGGCTGTAAGGCAAGCATGAAAAGGCTAGTCGCTGATTTTGTTGTATAACGAAAATAACTTTGGCTTACCAAAATCAACGGTACTCTTGCCTTAGACAGAAAATAAGTCCTTGGTTTTGCTTTACTTGCTGAATTCGACCGAATTTGTTACCGAATAAAAACCTTAGCCCCACGAAAATCGATCCTCATGTTTCATTTCAGCCTTTTTGCTATTGTCTTCCTGAACCTGCTTTGCGTGGGAGCAAATTTCCCCGCACTTCCCAGCTATAACGAGCAATTCGGCGCCGAGGAATTTGCACTGACGATGCTGTACATTGCATTTGGCCTTTCAAGGGCAATTGTCTCGCCGTTCTGGGGGCAATTGTCCGATCGGATTGGCCGAAAACCGGTGATGATCGGCTCCTTGGCAACCATTGCGGGGTCAATCATCTGGATAAACTCAACAACTTGGTGGATGCTCATGGGGAGCCGCTTGGTGGACGGATTACTTTCAGCCCAAGCGGTTGTGGCGGCTGCCATGATTACCGACTTCGTTGAGCCCAAAAATCGCACCGCAATGTTTGGGCTCATCGGCGCAGCGGTGAGTTTAGGACTTACGTTGGGGCCAATCTGGGGCGGAATTGTAACGGAGTCGTTCTCCCCCGCTGCCGTTGGGTACGGCTTTCTGATTTTGCAAGGCTTAGCGCTTTGTGTCATCCTGTTCTTTTTGCCGGAAACGTTGCAAAAGAGTGCACGTTCCACGGTAACGTTTAGTTTTGCCGAAACTTTAGCGCCCTTGGGAATTCGCTCAGCCCAACCATTCTACCTGCTTACGTTTATGGGGAGCGTGATTTTTGGCACGCTAACGATTGCAATCCCCATGCGGACGCTGGATTTACTGAATTGGTCAACGTTGAATGTTTCCTATGCCTTTGCCGCCATAGGCCTTGTTAGCGCCGTTGTTCAGGGCGGAGCCTTACGGGGTTTGCTGAAAATTACTCAGGAGAAAAGCTTAATCTATTGCGGCCTAATCCTCATGATTGCCGGCAACCTGCTTCCAGCATTATTCTTCAACACCCCAAACATTTACCTTGGGATTGTGATTACCACAATCGGCGGCAGCTTGGCCCTTCCCTGCATCAAGGGGTTGTTATCCAAAACAACGGAAAGCAATGCCGGTACGGTGATGGGTTACAATCAAGCCCTACAGAATCTTGGGCGCTCCGTTGGGCCCGTTCTTGGGCCCATTGGGCTGTTGCTATTGCCAAACGGTGAATTCATGCTCCCCGCATTGTTCACAATGATTCCCCTAATTCTTGCCCTAAAAATGTTGCCGCAAAGCAAAACACCCTTCTAACAGTGTAATCTGTTATAGAAGGGTGCATTCTTGCTTTTATATTTTGTTACGTTCAAGCGGTGAACTGATGGTTAATTCATTAATTGCCAATCAGTTAGGCTGGAGTTAATCACCACGGTGAATGAACCCGATAAGGAGCTTACATTATTACCTTGAAGATCTTGTAAATCCCCTGGATCAGGTGCTAACGTGAAATCAAGCGTTCCAGCTTGAACATCGGTAACCACAAACTCGATGGTAGAAGGATTTACATTTGTAGCTGAGGCAACCGTTGTGGCTTTGGCGCCCAAGGATTTTGAGGCAGAACCAGAAACAAGCAAATCCGAAACATCCACCCCTTGAACCGCTTCGTTAAAACCAAAGCGAATGGTAACGCTGTCGTTCAGTTGATTGAGCTCTAAGGTTGTACCGCCGTCGTAAGCAACGGCCGGGGCTTGATCAATAAAGGCGGGTGTTAAGCCGGTGGGCAGAACTTCCGTAAACCCGGGCCAAAAGGAAAGAGCGATAAATTCATTATCAACAAGGGTAAAGCCGTCGATCCCCACAAAGCTGGACGCCCATATCGAACCATCAGAGCTGGAGTAAAGGCCCCAAAAACCGTCGCTAAACCAACCGGATTGGTAGTTATCATCCGGATCGTTAGGGGCGTTACCATCGGCGTTGGCGGTTGTCCAAGGACCTGTGACTTGAAAGGAACCAGCGCCGGAAGATGGTGCCGGTTGGCGCCCATTAGGGCCGTAGGGAAAGAAACTCACATCGGGATTTAAATCGCCGTCGGCATCGTAGGCTAACCCGTACAGCGGAACACCAAAGGAGCCCGCCGTACCGGAAAACTCAAAAAACCGGGGGTCGTTAGCGGCAACTTCATCCAAAAAATCCTTGGCTGTTGCGGTTCCAGACCACCGGAAACCCCAAGTGAAACTGTCGGTTGTGGGGCCGTCGTTGAAATCCACCACAAGCACGGCGTAGTTTGGCCCGGTGCCAAGCACAGCAGTAGGTTGTACGGCTGGTGTGGGTGTACCTTTGGAGAAGTCAGGCGTTGCGCGTTTTAGGTTATTGACGTCCAAATGTGGGGGTAATTGAACATGTTGTGCATTCAGGGGTGCGGTGATTGCGAGAAGGGCAACACCCATTATTGTGGTCAATATTGCGGTGTTGAAAGTAGTATTAATCATTGTATTTCCTTGATTTAAGAATGAAGTATTTTTGAAGACGTGCGGATTGGTATTCAGTATTGCCTGCCGTTGACTGCCTGATTACAGGGCGTGCAGGGAGTATTGTTGGGTGCATTAGCCCAAGGGGAATGGATTATTGAATGCGGATGTAAAGCTCCTGAAATTCTTCGAACCGGAGGTATAAATTAGCTGAATACAATGTGACTGTTGAACAGGGAAGCTTACCACCAAAGTAAGGCCGCAGCATTCAACAGCTCAAAAATTCAAAAACAAAGCGCGGAAGCGTTCAGCCCTAAGAATTTAGAACATGATAATAATTTACAGCTAATTCCATACAGAACCAAGTGCGAACGGCCTTTCCCTAGAAGGCTGTTGACTACCAGACGGCACTACAAACGGCCGCGAGGGTTCAGGGTAGGTCTTCGGACTTATTGGCAGTTGGTGGTCAGAGTTCACCAAACGGCAAATTAATGGCCGTTTTCAGAGAACCTTACACCGGGGCCTACTTGCCAAGCCTTCCCAGTTTTTCCGTTGAAAAACCAGTGGCATAAATGTTTGGCGTTCGTTCCAATTTACCGCTGCTGGGCAGTTCCGGATTCAAACCGGATTCCCTCTTTCGACATGGATCCTCAGGGGGCTGAGGTACATGTACCAAGAACAGGTGTAGTTTGAGGAGTGAAGATGTGAAGGGTCAATTGCTTTTCCAAGCTAATTGTAAATCTTACAACCTGAACAGAATAACTTGCAATTTTGACGAAAGGTTTTTGTATTAATTACTCAATCCAAGCTCTTTGATTCGCCGTTGAAGGGTTCGGCGGCTGATGCCCAAAATTTCCGCCGCTTTTGTACGGTTGCCGTCCACAGAGTCCAGAATCTTAGTCAGATACCGGGTTTCGACTTCTTCAAGCGGAATGCCAAAGGGCACAAAAATGCCTTCGTCTTCCTGATTTTCGCCGCCGTCGTTGGGGGATTTCGCTGCTTTGGATTTCAAGTTGCTCGGCAAATCCTCTGGTTGAACAACATCGCCTTGCAGAAAAACAAAGGTGTTTTCCATTACGTTGCGCAATTCACGAACGTTGCCGGGCCAATGGTATTGCTGAAGGGCTTCAATAGCTTCTTTGGAAATGGTGGGAACCGGTCGGCCATTTTCCTTGGCGAAATCCGCCAAAAAATGGCGGCAAAGCAGGCCAATATCACTGCGGCGTGAGCGTAGCGACGGCATGTTCATTTCCACTACTTTTAGGCGGTAGTATAAGTCTTCCCGGAATCGGCCTTCAGCAACTTCTTCTTCTAAATCGCGATTTGTGGCGCATATCAGGCGCACGTCCACGGCAATGTTTTCGTTTCCGCCAACGCGTTGAATCTCCCGTTGCTCCAGAACTCGGAGCAACTTGACTTGCATGGAAAGGGGGATTTCGCCAATTTCGTCCAGAAAGAGCGTTCCGTTGTGG
>DAIOTT010000018.1:0-5091 GCA_036751885.1 Candidatus Sumerlaeota bacterium | reverse complement strand
CAAACCGACCGGGGCGGCGGGCAACAGCGCCGGTAAATGCGCCGCGTTCGTGCCCAAACAACTCGCTTTCAAGCAGGCTTTCTGGCAAGGCGGCACAGTTCACGGCAACACAGGTTTTTTTGGCTCGCGGGCTGATTTGGTGAAGCGCCCGGGCCAGAACTTCTTTGCCAGTACCACTTTCGCCGGTCACAAGAACGGTTGCTTTTGTTGGCCCAACTTGGCGAATCATTTGGTAGATTTTCTCCATTTCGGAGGATTCACCAACCATGCCATCAATCCCGAAGCGCTTATTAATTACCTGCTTTAACTCGTGATTTTCACGCACAACACTGCGGTGCTCGGCGGCTTTGTCTACCTGAGCGCGCAATTCTTTTACGTTCACGGGTTTCGTCATATAGTTGTAAGCCCCTTCTTTCAGGGCTTCCACAGCAGATTCAATCGTACCGTGGGCTGTTAGGATAATTACCGCCGGTTGCGGCTTAAGTGACATTGCATGGCGAAGCACGCCTTTGCCATCCACTTCGCCCATGCGTAAATCCGTTACAACAACGTCGATGACTTCCGAATTCAATACATGAATGGCTTCCTCGCCGCTATTAGCGATCAAAATCTCGTGGTCGGTTCTGCCGAAGGACATTTTAAGCCCGTTCAGAATTTCGGGTTCATCGTCTACAAGTAAGATTGTTGCACTCATATTATCGGGTTCTACCTGTTGAGGGAATTTAGCGTAATTAGTTGATATTTTAGGACTTCGTTTCAATGTTATGCTCTACCGTTAGCGGTGGGCAAGGAGGCATTGGGTTGGGCTTTTTGTGCAAACCAGAGAACGGCGCCGTATGGTAGGTTTCCGGTGAAAGAATCCCGCCGGAGATAATCATACGAACGGCGTCTTCGGTCGTCAGGTTTATGTCAAACACTTCTTCAATCGTGTACAGCAGCAAAAACCCACTGGTGGGGTTTGGCGTGGTAGGAATAAAGGTTGTGATATACGTTTGCCCCGTTGGCTCGTGAGTAAATTCACTGGTGGCGTAGGCTAAAACCCAGGTGTTTACTTTGGGGTATTGAACCAAAACAATACGCTTTTGGGTTTTGGTGTTTTCCGTTAGCAGCTTTACAACTTCTTTCGGGGTGTTATAAAAAAAGCTCAGGAACGGGATTTTACTGAGGATGAATTCCCCCAACGTAATGAGTTGGCGAAAGATTAGAAAACGCGTAAGCGCGCCGATGACGATAATAATCCCAAAAAGCAGGATGATGGAAACTGCGATGCTGATCGGGTGGGCAAGTCGCTCGGGCCAACCAATCAGTTGAAGTAATGCGGTTACCGGCCCGCGAATGCGTTCTCCTAAAAGGTTGTCGATTTGGGTAATGGAAAACCCAATGGCAAAAACTAAAATCGAAACAGGAACAACAACAATCAGCCCTGCTAGAAAACGCCTTCGGAGCATTTCACGGAATGTACCGACGGATCCGTGTTTGGGATTGCTTTCACTTGAGGTGTTCTCGGGGTTTTCAGTTAACGGTGACACGCGCAGCCTTTGATCAAATAATAACGGGTAACATGCAATCCAGAGGCCGAAGTGAATCTATTGTGAGTATTGAGAGATCATTTGACCAATAGTGATTAGAATCATTCCTAAAACCATGGGTGGAATAACGCCGAAGATAATGATGAACGGTTTTCCGTGTTCTTTCACATCTTTGAAAATGAAGATAATATTGGGGATGCTAAACAAACAGCCCCCAAAAAAGGTGAGTAAACCCCATACAACGCTAACTTTGAATGCTTGTACGTAGTGCCAAATGGTAGCAGCCAATGAGGCAAGGGCGCTAATTCCAACCAATAAGAATCCTACTGCAAGTAACATGAATTTACCCTTTGAGTGCGGAAAGTTTCTCCCGCATTGCGTCAACATCGGCTTGTAGTTTCGCACGGTTCTGACGTTCTTTTTCCACAACAGCTTCCGGCGCATTTTCCACGAATTTGGCATTACTGAGTTTTGCATCGCATTGCTGCAAACCTTTCTCAGTGAAGGCCAATTCTTTTTCCAAACGAGCGGATTCAGCTTCAAGAAGCTCTGCTGGTAGTGTGATGAGAATTGTCATATCACCCGAGACAAAAGTCGAGGCGAATTTTGGTGCTTGAACAGTTTCACCGATGTTCACAGTGGCAAGGCGGGCAAGACTTCGCAAGTGCCCCCGAACTGAGTTTAGCAACTCGCGGGCGTTGGCGTCTTTATGTTCAATCAAAACATCCACCTTAGTTTCCAGCGGAACGCGCATTTCCCCCCTGATGTTGCGGATTGCCCCTACAGCCTCCTGAAGAATGGCAACGGCTTCGGCCCCGCCGGTAAGATTCAGCTTTGTGGCAGTTGCAGGCCATACGCCGATGCAGAGGCTTGAAGCGTGAAAGCAATCGGCAAACTCGGTTGCTTGTGTAGCGGCGGCGGCAACGCCTGCTTCTTGTTCCACAATACGGGCTCGAATAATCTGCCAAATTTCCTCCGTTGCAAAAGGCATTATGGGGTGAAGCAACCGGCAAACATGCTCCAGCACAACCAACAACGTGGTGCGTGCCGCCCGGTGGCATTCGTCGTCGCCGTCGTGGCCGTAAGCCCGGCCTTTCACCATTTCCAAATACCAGTCGCAATAGCTCATCCAAATAAAATCGTAAAGGCAGGCAACGTATTTATCGAACTCATACCGCTCCAGATACTGAGTGGATTCTTCTATCACGTTGTTCAAGGCGCTCAGTATCCAGCGGTCTTCCACCTCAAGCTTGCAGGATTCCAAGCCGCGGCGGAAATCCCCCGCCGGGAGGGGTTCTGTTACCATAAGAACAAACCGCGAGGCATTCCAGAATTTATTTACAAAGTTGCGGTAATTTTGAAAACGACGCCAATCCAGATCAATGTTGCGGCCTAGTGCTGCGTAACCGCCAACCGTTAGGCGAAGCGCATCGGTTCCGTATTCACTGATCACTTCCAGCGGATCAATCACGTTGCCCTTGGACTTACTCATTTTTTCCCATTTTGCTTCCACGTTTTTGGGAAGCTCGCCATCAATATCAAACTGGCGCGCCTGCATGGGGGGAATGAGTTTGATGTCCTGACCGTTTTTCTCGTAGTAGGATTTGCCGAAGATCAATCCGTGCAAGTAAACATCCTTGAAGGGTTTATCGCCAACCAGCTCCAAACCGAACATCACCATGCGTGCAACCCAGAAGAAGAGTATATCATGACCCGTAACCAGAACGTTGTTGGGGTACCAAGTCTTTAGGTCGGCGGTATTATCCGGCCAACCAAGGATTGAAGCGGGCCAAAGGGCCGAGGAAAACCACGTATCTAACACGTCTGCATCTTGTACCCAAGCATCAGGATCAGCGGCAACTTCCTCCGGCACTCCTTCACCTTCAAAGCAAATCATGGTTTCAGGATCGTCTTTTTTGTACCAGATGGGGATTCGATGACCCCACCACAGTTGGCGGCTGATGCACCAATCGCGCACGTTGTTCATCCAGTTGTAATAGATGCCCTCCCAAGGGGATTCCGGGAGTACGCGGATTTCGCCGTTTTCAACAGCGGCTTTTGCTTTTGCCGCAAGGGGGGCAATCTTCACAAACCATTGTTTGGAAAGGCGGGGCTCTACGATTGCCTTGCTGCGGTAACCACGGCCAATACGCATGGCGTGGGGTTCAACTTTCTCCAGCAAACCAAGAGCCTTGAAGTCCTCCACAATCGCCTTGCGCGCTTCGTATCGGTCAAGCCCCTGGTACTTACCAGCAAGCTCGTTCATGCGCGCATCATCGGTCATCACGTTGATCATAGGCAAGTTGTGCCGTTGGCCCATCAAGAAGTCGTTGGGATCGTGGGCGGGGGTAATTTTCACCAACCCAGTACCGAAATCTTTCTTCACAAAGTCGTCCGTAATAATGGGAATCAAACGGTCGGTGAGAGGGAGCTTGATGTTTTTGCCTACCAAATGGGCCCAGCGTTCATCCGTGGGGTTTACGGCAACGGCAGTATCGCCGAGCATTGTCTCGGGGCGGGTGGTGGCAACCGTGATGGTGCCGGAGCCGTCCTGCAGGGGGTACTTCAGGTGGTACAAAAAGCCTTGCTCATCCTCGTAATCCACTTCATCGTCTGAAAGAGCCGTCAGACTTACGGGGTCCCAGTTCACGAGGTACTCGCCGCGGTAGATCAGGCCTTTATCGAACAACCGCTTGAAGGCAACACGAACGGCGCGGGCGCGGGCGTCGTCCAAGGTGAAAGCCTCGCGAGACCAATCGCAGGAACAGCCTAGGCGTTTAAGTTGGGCAACAATCCTGCCGCCTGCTTCTTCCTTCCACTTCCATACTTCCTCCAAAAAAGCCTCGCGGCCCATGTCGTGGCGGTTTTTGCCTTCACGCGCAAGTTTTTCCACCACCACGTGTTGCGTGGCAATTCCCGCGTGGTCGGTTCCCGGAACCCAGAGCACGTTTCGCCCACGAAGGCGCTGATAGCGAATCAGTGTATCCTGAATGGTTTCATCCAACCCGTGCCCCATGTGCAAAATCCCTGTAACGTTGGGGGGCGGAATGGAAATGCAGTAGGGCTCGCCCTCGGCCTCAGGATTAGCCCTGAAGTAGGCATTCACCTGCCAAAATTCCAGCCACTTTTCCTCCACTTCGGAAGGCTGATATTGCTTTGAAAGCTCGGGTTTGAGTTTGTTCACGGGTTTTCCTCGCGAGAAAAATGAAAGGGATCTGCAACTGAGTGAAGCTGAATCACTCAACGAAGGAGTGGATTGGGGGTCAATGCCGGAAATCCTTTATCGGGGAATCCGTAAGGCAATTGAGCCTAACCGTTTCAACGGGTGGTTTGCGCTAGCGTTACACACAAGCGGGAGATTGTTTTAGGCTGAAAGCGTTCAAATGCAAGCCTTTGAGCATTTTGGGCCCATTTTTCTTTCGGCCCAGCGAAGAGTTCGTTTATTGCAACTGCCAATACAACAGGGTTTTCAGGCTCAACCAGTAGGCCTGTGGAGCGGTTTATCAGGATTTCACGAACGCCCCCCACATTGGTGCAGATCACCGGGCAACCGACAACCATT
>DAIOTT010000017.1:28911-31890 GCA_036751885.1 Candidatus Sumerlaeota bacterium | reverse complement strand
TATTTCACAAACTAGATGATCAACATCAAAAAACACGCCGTTTTGTGACGGTATTTTACAATCTTGCTCAAGAGTAGATCACTCTTGTTTTGACAGCCTGACCATCTCAAGAGGAAATCACATATTCTTGCGAAATTATTGGTAAAGAATTTGTAGAACTGTTGATAGACCCGCCCTAAGAGGTCAATCATTATACTTTCCAGAACTTTACTTATTATTAGAGAAAAGATGCGGAATGATTGAATCCAATCCCCAAACAACTCCTCCAAATGCTGAGAAACCATTTCGGAAACGGAAGAACACGCTGATTCAAGCGGCGAAAGCATTCTGGGCTTTTGAGTTTACGGGCTCTGTAAAAATCTTATTTTCAATCTGGGCGGGATTGATTGGTTTACTTGGAACCGTTTTGGGGGGGGGTGTATTAAGCCCGGTGGGCGGTAACCTTCCGGAAACCTGCTCCTTCTATGCTTCAACACACCTCCCCTGCCCGGGGTGTGGGTTGACTCGCTCGGTAACATCGCACCTGCAGGGTGAACCGTGGATGGGTTTTGCCTACCACCCTTTTGGGATTGTGTTTGCTGTAATCTTTGTATTTTGCGCTTTATCGTTGCTGATCCCGCCGAAATTCAAGCACCCGCTTGCTGAGCGCCTCAGCAAGTTTGATCCGTGGGTGGGGCGCTTGGGGATTGTGTTCGCCCTTCTGCTAATCGTATTTGGCGTTAGCAGAATATTTTTGGCGAGCCAATCAGCGCCGGGATTTGCTTGGTGGAAACAAACAACAATTCCACCTTTTGCTGAACATTGGGTGGAAAAACACGGAATGCCGAAGGAGTTGTTTCCCTTTGATCTTGATGACAATCCCCGCCGAAGGAACTCGGAGGGCGGGGATGATGAAGTTGAAGGCAAATAATTTTACTGAATGGAATCTCGGGCTGGGAATTTCCTTAGAAATTTATTCCGCGGGGTAAAGAGCCCGATCCACCAAGACGGTGCTTTTTAGCGAATCAAAGAAGATTTGTGACATTTGCTCAATACCGGAGGTATACACCGGATCAAACGCCCATTGTTCTATGGGTTTATTGTAAACAGATTGCACCGCCTCGGCCGTGCGTGTTGAGGCGCTGATGTATGGCAGAGTTAACACATTCGTAACAAACTGGCGAATGGTATTATCGGGGTTCATGACAATTAACGCATCAAATGGAATCCAGAACGTGTGGGGAATATTGCGTGTTCTGTAAACCCGGTAGCGGGTTCCCTCTAAATCCATCAAATAAACGTAGATTGGGTCGCGGTTAGTAATTCCGGGAAAGGATTGATTTCTAAAAACTTCAACGGAGATAGTGTTAGGATCTACATCTAAAACGGCGGCAACACGGTTCTGGCCGGGAACACTCATCCCAACAACAGGTAATTCAATCTTGTTTAGCAAAGCGTGGTCTTCTGGGTTCATCCAAGGAATGGATTGGTGATTCCATTTCCAAGCGCCGTCTTCAAAGGTTCCGTTGATTAACAAAAACTCATTGGCAAGGGGTGGTTCAATGAAAGGAGCAGTTCCCACCTGAGTTTGGACCATGGGTACGCCGGATAAATTGAAATAAATTTGGGGGTTCGGATAATCTTGGAATCGAGTTTCAGATTGGGGTAATTCGGAGAACAAAAAGGTTAAATCGGGCTGTTCCATTTGGAGTTTTTCAATTGTCTCTTGGGAAGAAACTTCCACAGCCAACCGCATGTAATCTGGTATGGATGAAATTCGCGACTTTGACGACGCATGCACAAGGGCAACTCTGCCGGCGAATTCTTTATTCACCACTCGGAACGAGGGCAGCGGTGTAAGCTCGCGGATGGGTGAATCGATTGCACTTAAGTAAACCGATTCCAACTCATGCGGGCGCCGTTTGTAGCCGTATTTGGTGGCAAACGAGTGAACGTAATCGCTGTTATTTACGATAACGGCGTCGAAATTGTTTTCCCAAAAGAAAATGGATGTGTCGGATGAATAACCTGTCTCATTTACACTTTGAGGGGTGCTGAAACGGCCTAGATCAACCAATAAAGGATCTTGGTATTGGGCAACAAGTTCATCAAACGCGGTTTCCATTTGCTGGAAAGCCGAACGGTCTTCCTGTTGGATGAGGGGATTATCCACCAAACCTAGACTCCAAGTTGCGATGATGTTAAGCTCTTTAGGTAGAGTTTGATTTTCCTGAGCGGGGATTGTTTGAATAAGACCCAGCAATAAAATAAGTGTTACTAAATAACGGTGCATACCTACTTTCCTTGTTATAAGTTTTGTTCGATGAGGCGAATACCTGCATCAAATGACTTGGGGTGAAAGCGGAATGTTTGCTGTGCCAAGGCTGAATTCAAGGAAACATCAGCGGGGCGAAGTTTATCCAACCCTGCTTGCTTCAAATTTTTTGATTCCAAAAGTTCATCTGAAAATCCAAATACTCGGCAAAGTGTTTCACCCATTTGCACACGGCTTAGGGAAGTTGAACCGCCCGCGTGGTAAAGCTTTTCTGAATGCGGAGTGCTGGCAACGGACAAAATTAAGTCTATTAAATCATGAACATAAAGGGGCGTTCGCTGTTCATCGGCAAACAACTGCAGCGGTTTGCCTTCGGCCAAGGCTTGAATCATCCAACCCAAAAAACTGCCGTGGTGCGTTGAAGGCTCACCGTAAATCAGGGCGGGGCGAATGATTGTTGTGTTTGTTTCAGCCAGAAAAAATTCGTCCGCCTGAAGCTTGCAGCGCCCGTAAACACTGATGGGGTTTGCTTGTGCGGATTCATCATAATTACCCTGCGCTCCGTTGAACACCATATCAGTGGAAAGGGAAATGATGGGTGCTTCAGGCGTGTACGAGTTGCGCGCAGAAATCAAGTTTTCCGCAATCACAACAATTCCCGCGTAGGCACTTTCCGGTTCACGCTCACAAAAGCCGGAGTCGGTTATTCCTGCACAATGAATGGT
>DAIOTT010000017.1:26699-28901 GCA_036751885.1 Candidatus Sumerlaeota bacterium | reverse complement strand
ATCCCGCAAATCGACTGGAATCAGGGAACAGCCCGGAACCTCCACACTGCGGGTGAAATAGGTGCCAATAATCTGCGCGGTGTTTATAGCGCAAAGCCTTGCGACAAGCTTCTCCCCCACGAAGCCGCTTGCTCCGGTAACGAGTATAGGCGTTGGAAGTTGAGGGTTTATTGGAATCAATTGGGGCAACAATCAGGAACAAGCATTAGAGCGGAACTGAAACATCGTTCAAGATTTGGTTCACAACTTCTTCATCCTCATGGCGATTCAGGTTCAAGGAGTCGAACGTTCTTGTAAGCTGAATACGGTGGGCAAACACTCCCACTGTGAGGGAGCGAATATCATCTGGAGTGACAAAGCTGCGTCCCTCAATCAGGGCAAGAGCCTGAGCACAGCGGCGAAGCGACAACAACCCCCGGGTGGAAACACCAAGTTCAACGTTTGGGTGCTCCCGCGTTGCTTGCCCGAGGCGAATAATGTAATCTAAAAGCGAATCTTCAACTGTAACATCGTTCGCGGCATTTTGTAGTTCAATGATTTCACGGGCGTGCACGACGGGTTGCACATTGACGTCTCGCATGGCAATACCCTGATTTTTCAGTACATGCATTTCACCTTCCATGCTTGGATAACCAAGGTGAAGGCGCATCATAAACCGGTCCATTTGGCTTTTGGGCAATGGGAAGGTTCCGTGAAACTCTGAGGGGTTTTGCGTTGCAAGCACAATGAACGGCTCCGGCAAGGGGTAGGTAATGCCGTCAATTGAAACGTTTGCCGTGCTCATGGCTTCAAGCAAGGCGGATTGTGTTTTGGGGGTTGTGCGATTGATTTCATCGCCCAATACAACGTTGGAGAAAATGGGGCCTTTTTTAAATTCAAACGTTTGGTTTACTTGATTGTAGATTGTAACGCCAAGAATATCGCTGGGGAGCAAATCGCTGGTAAACTGAATACGTTGAAAATCACAATCGATTGATTTTGCCAGCAGTGAAGCAAGGGTTGTTTTACCCACGCCGGGAACGTCCTCCAAAAGCAAGTGCCCACGGGCTAACAGCGCAACAAGGCAGAATTTAACAACTCGCTCGCGGCCTTGGTATACAGAAGTAATGTTCTCCGAAAGTTTTCGAACAACTTCAGAAGTTGAAAGTGTACTGGGCATTTGCGTATTTGTCTCCCAAAATTAACCGATAATTTAGTGTGGTTGCAATTTCTATGCACCTAAATTTGAAAAGATGTGCACTCAGATTTTTTAGTTTTATTGAATCAATAAAACTAAGTTGCGGCTTTATGCCCAAGGGAGCCAATGATAAAAAGTAAAACACACGAAAAGCCGATGTTTTTTCGTGTGCCATAAGTTTTGTGAACAATGCTATTTGAACGCTGGATGAGCTTATCATTTAGGCGGGCGGGTTTGCTTGAACCGGTTCATTGCTTCCATTGCTTGTTGCTTCAATACATCAAGGGTAATAATGGGTGGTTCTTCATCCTCACTAGGAGCGGATTTCTGTGCGTTGGAGCTTGTTGATTGCTCGTTAATTTTATCTAACTCATCCTCAACGGAATATGCTTTATCTTTTCCGTCGTTCTGCTGTGGGTCCTCTGATTTACGGCGTTGTACGGGTGGGGGCGGGGGAATACTTTGTGTCACAATATTTCCCTTCATCACGCCTGTTTGAATTTGGTTTGAAAGATCGTCCATTGCAGCGCCGGGGCTGTGGGGAATCATGATGACATTTGAGTTGGAGCCGGCGCCGATTTCCTTAAGCGTATCGAAATACTGGGTTTGAATAACGATGCGCATCACTTCGTCCGCAGACGTTGAGGGAATGGACTTCTGGAATTCCTCCACACTTTGGCGTAATCCATCGATAATCGCTTTTCGCTGACCCGCAATCCCTTCGCCTCGTAGAATGGCAGATTGTGCTTCGGCTTCAGCGTGTTTTACGCGCAGGATTTTTTCCGCTTCACCTTTTTGTTCCGCTGCTTTGCGCATGCGTTGCGCAGCGTTGATCTCATTCATCGCCTTCTTAACGTTTGCATCGGGATCAACGTCGTTTACAAGGGCTTTTACAATTCCGTAGCCGTATTGGTTCATTGTTTCTTCCAAGCCGGTTTTTACTGCGACGGCAATATCATCCTTATTTTGGAAGACTTCATCCAGCTTCATGCGGGGAACTTGGGCGCGCACTTCATCGTACACGT
>DAIOTT010000017.1:0-26689 GCA_036751885.1 Candidatus Sumerlaeota bacterium | reverse complement strand
CAATTTGGATTTGTGGGTTGGAAAGTTCATAAAATGCCTCGCGAATGCGGTTTGGCATGACAAAATATTGAACGGCAACCATCAGGTGTACGAACACATCATCAATTGTTTTCGTTTCAATCCGCACGTTGAGTTCTTGAATCCTAAGACTCACAATGCCTGCGCGCCGCTCAAAGGGGTTTAAGAAATGCAAACCGGGCTGTGCAACGCGGTTGAAGCGCCCAAGCCTTTCAATTATGGCAGCAGTTTTTTCTTTCACAGTCATCAAACGGGGTATTGGGATCATGGGAATCATCGGCTTGTTATTCTCCTTCGGTGGATGGTTGAAAGTGTACAACTTATAACAATGTATACGGTGCGGCGTGGGATTTATTCAATCACGGATTAATTTGTGAAATCATCTTCAAGCATTCAAACGCTGTTTTCCTGATGTTGGAGATTTTCTCCATCTCACTGATTTCAGGGTGAATGTAGGGGTTTCTGAAGTGTTGAAGTGAAACAAGCAGGTAGGCAAACTGGGAAACATCTTCATCCCCTTCAATCCCCCGAAGGTGAAGGGGGTTTTCAATCTTAACACTTTTTTTCAGCGTTTTGGCTTCATAGGTTCTGCCAAAACATAAAATCACAATTCCAAGAGCCTTGAGGCCGTCGGGCTTGTAACGCCCCCCGTGCTCCAAAATTCGCTGAAACACTTGCCGCACGTTATCCACGGTGAAGTCGTAGGGTTGCATATGCTGCATGCGAGCAAGGTACTGGTGGTAGAAAATATCTAACTGCCCGGTTCGCTGATCAATAAACTTGCTCACTAATCCAACGGTATCTTTATGGGAGAGGAATTTTTGAAGGCGCTTGCGAAGTCGGTATTTGGCTTCATTTTCCACGGCGAAACAGTAGGAGAAACCGATGTTTCGGGAGAAATCAGCAGCACCCACGGGATGATCGCCCCCTTGGCGTTGAAAGAAGTACTCAGCGGTTCTCAGTTCTTTTTGGGTGCTTAGATCGTAGGTTTCAAAGCTGGGAAGTTCATCAAGCAGGGTTTTGGCGGAAGCTTCCAAATCATCTGAGTTGATTGCCTGGGCTTTGGTGGCAATCTCAGCAAGGGCAGCGGTTTCTGTCAGCTTGCTCAAAACATCATAAGCTTCACCGCGAACGCTATTGTGAATGCTTTCATCAACCACTATTTCACGAAGGCGCTTTTCCTGTTCGTCGCTCGCTGATTCCAAGGCTGAATCAACGGCTTCAACCTCCGAGCGTATGGTGCGGTTCCGGTTGCCGGTTTCACGTGCAGCCTCAATGGTCTCGTACAGGCTTTCCAACTCTTCATCAATGCGCGATTTACTGATTACCGCGTGGGCCCCAAGGCGGCTGGCTTCGGCCCCTTCTTCGAAGGTACCAACGGCGCTAATCATTACCACCGGAACAAGGGGTTCCACTTTGCGAATGGAACGAATAACATCCAGCCCCTCTTTGGGAGTGCGCATACTAAGATCCGTAACAACAACTTCAGGGGAGTTCTCTTGAAAAACGCGCAACGCTTGATCGCCGTTCTCCGCCTCAAATACATCGTAATCGCGAAGCATTAAATTCCGCCGAAACGCGCTGCGATACATTTCGTTATCGTCCACAATTAAAACTTTAGCACTCATACTTATTCCTCCAACGGTGTTGAATGGTCAGTTTTTTGGGTGATTTACACAAGAGGTTTCATTTTGGGCTCTTGGGGATTATTTTGTTCTTGAATATCAATGTCAGCACCAATGGGGAGCAACAATCGAAACAATGCGCCGCCTTCTTTTCTATTTCGGGCAACAATTTCACCGTGGTGAAAATCCTCCACGATTTGGCGAACCCAATTCAGCCCTAGGCCTTCACCGGTTCCCTGCTCTTTAGTGGTGTAACCAAGTTGAAATATGGCTGTTACTTCATGATCTTCAAGCAAACGGTTTTTTGTATCACGAATGCCCGAACCAGAGTCCATCACATCCAATGCCACAAAACCAGGTTTCTTGCTGTTGGATGTTTCCAAGATCAACTCACCCTTCGGAGAATCTGCTGAAGAAACCAGTTTAATGGAGTCGGCCCCATTATTAAGCAAGTTGAAAAGCGCAAGGCGCAGCAATCTAGGCTCCAACGTTAGTTCCGGCAAGTTTTCATCGAAGTTCATGGAAACCTTGATATTGCGAGAAACAGAAAGCTGAAATAATTGCGAAACCTCCTGAATCAGGGCATTCAAATCTACCCGCTCGTACCGAGGTTTTGATAGATAAGTAAATGAACGATATAGGTTTACGGTTTCTTGAAGAAATTTGGTGTTATTCAACAAAGATTCCAATGATTCTTGAAAAATTTGCTTCTTTGATTCTGACTCCAGCAGTGCTTCTTTGGGTAGATTGAGGAATGTTTTCACGGTCATTAGCTCAAGCTTACTCGTTGCAATTATGTTGGTAAGATCGTGCCCAAGATTTCGAGAAAGGGAAATGTTAGCCTTGTTCTTCTCTTGCATAATCAACCGGCGCTGAGCATCCAGTTTTTCCAGCACAAACGTTACTTCGTTCGCAATATTAAGGAAAACCTCCGTCCACCACGGGTTATTCGGGGCGGGGAGCTGATCTTTTTTGAGGTGGAGTAGAATGGTTTGCTGATCTGATTCGCGAACGACTTGAGTTAAAAAGTCCTTTTCGATTGAATCATTTGAGGTGCGCGAATCGCTTTGCTTTGATTGATAAGCACTTAGTTCGCGGGGAAGATGCGCCCATTTTTTGTTTAGTTTTTCAGCCTCAACACGTTCAAAATCAACCGTTTCAAACCTAGACTCCAGGGTTTGCAACTCCATAAATCCGGTTTCTTTATTTTTCCGAAAGATGAGGAGCAGAATTTCTTGAAACGGAAATAGTTCACAAATCAACCGGGGGATTTTTGCGCTCAACTCATTGCGCTCAATCAACGTTTCATCCGCAATATAGCCGCGCATCGTTGTTGAAAGAACTGAAAGCGTAGCATCGCGGCCTAGGTTATTGTAGTATCGCTCCAGCAAGGTGCGAGCAGGCGTAATAAACCGAGCACCAATTTCAGGGCCTTTGTCCAACGCCATCAACACGCGGCGAGTGGGGAAAAACAACCCAAACAGCAAGCCCGCGTAGATGAGAAGCAGGGCGGCAAATATTGCCAGCGAAATCAACCGCCAACGCTGAGTAAGGGCTTCAATCTCGGGAATGCCTTTAGGCGAAGCGTAACGAAGTTCAATAGAACCAAAGGAAACCCGGTTCGCACTTTGGCGGATGTTTGTGAGTGTTTTGGTAAAATCCCTAAAGATTAACGAGTTGCTGAAGTCGTTTTGTTGCTTGATGCGCTCCGGCTTAGAAACGGATGATAAAATCCTGTTGTTGCGATCCGTGTATTGCGCGTGCCAAACAAAGGGGTTTAGCGCCAAAAGCTCTTCCATTTTTTGGTTCATCAGTTCAATTTGTTGCTGCCGCAAGTAAACTTGGTTCTCCGGAATGCGGTTGTATTGATCAACATAATTGCTTAGTTCGTTTCGTGTTTCGTCCTGAAAGAGCGTTCCGGTTTCGATCATTCTTTTGATGATTTCACTTTTCTCGGAAGAAAAATTGAACCGATCAATTTGAACCAAGGCCAAAATGATGATCGCAATATAGATTGTTGTGGGAATTACTAGGATTATATTTCGGCGTATAAAAGATCTGAAACCAACAGCGTATGGCTTAGGCTTGCTCTTTTGGAGAAGGCTTTCCTTGAACGGCTTCTCAGGGTTCATCTAAACGACCGGTAATCACCTCAAGCACAATTTGGCGGGCAAACTCTTGAAGTAGAATCTCCGTTGCCCAAGGCTCCGGCGTGTAGGAAATACTGCGCTTATCGCTATTGTACGTGCGTGAAGCTGTAACCTCGCGGCTGGGCCCGTAAGGCGCACGGCCCGGTTTATTCTTCAAAACCTGAACTTCGGCCCGAATCGTTTGGCGCAACCGGCGGGGATATTCATCAGTATCAAAGGAAATTCCGTCCGTGTCGAACTCCTTAATTGTCACAATCACGTACGCATCGCTGTTACGCTTTGTTGCTAAGTCTAACCGACCGTCAGCTAAAAATTCTTTTTGCGTGAGAACTGTTGCATCTTCCTCAATGCCAATCTCCGCACTACGGTTTACAAACATCGGTATGTAAACACTGCGCACGCTGGGGGGCAATGTTCGCTCGCGAGAGACTGTTGCGCATGCACTTAGGGTAAGGCAAATAAGCAATGTTGCAAGAAAACGAAGAAATACCATGGTCATAAAATGCTGTTCTTAGGAGTATTCGTTGTGAAACGCATATAATGTATGATTGACTACCTTTGGAAGGGGCGAAAGGGGAAAAATAACTTTATTACCGTTCTTGAATGAAAATCCGTTCTCAATTGATGCGGATTTACCGTTGCGCCAGTCTTCCGCAAGTCTCTATTTCAATTCTCAACATAATGAAATCATGCAGAGTTCAACGTTTGTTGAATTTTCACTATTCCAATCAGGGTGCTTCGCAGCTTCTCGTGTCCGTTCGTATTTTTCTTCTCCTACTATTATTATGTTCTACCGCTTTACGGGCTCCCCTACAGGCTCAAGTGGTGGATGGTTCCCGCATCGATCAAATCGTGGTTGAGGGAACAAAAATTACTGATCAAGAAACAATTCTTGCTGCGATGGAGCTAAAGCAGGGCGGGCTTTACTCCAGCCAAATCCAGCGGGAAGATCTTCAATCAATCGCTGATTTAGGCTTCTACAATCCGATTTCCCTCAAAATTATCCCTGAAAAAAACGACGCCGGCAACCTTACCCTGCGCGTGGTGGTTCAAGAAAACCCCGTTGTTGATTCCATTACATTCATCGGAAATTTAGAGTACAAAGAAGAACGCCTTCTGCGCGAACTGGATTACAAAATCGGCGATTTACTCCCCTTAGCCGCCAAAACAAAAACCCGCGAATCAATTGAAGGCTTCTACGCCAAAGCCGGTTACACCAGCGTAAGAGCCCGTGTGTCCGTAGAGCTTGCAGATGAATTAGGCGAGCGTGTGGCCGTGACAATTGCTGTGGATGAAGGCGAACGAATTAAAGTTACAACGTTACGCATTCAAGGGAACAAGCATTTCTCTGACTGGCACCTGCGCACTATGGTGGAAAATGGCAGCAGCTGGCTGATCTTTAACTCCTACTATGATGACAAAGCCTTTGATCAAGACTTAATCACCATTGCAAACCGCTACCGAGGCGACGGTTTTTTGGATGTTGACGTGCGCCGCGGGCAATTTGAATACGACGAAGAAAAGGCCCGCGTTTCCCCCGAAATTATTATTGAAGAGGGCCTTCGCTACACGGTTGGCGAAGTTAAAGTAAACGGTAGAACGTTATTCAATCAAGATGAAATCATGCCCCTGTTTACTCCCCTACAAGGCAAGCAATACAACGCCCTGAAATTTCAAGATTCCATTGAGCTTTTACGCACCCTGTACGGCAACCAAGGCTATATGAACGTGCAAATCAACGGAACATTTGAAAAATCACCCGCTCAAGGCATCGTTGATTTAGTCCTTAATATTACGGAAAACGACGTCGTTTACGTGGGTGATGTTGTGATCAAAACCCGCAATTATGACTACAACTTTGACCTTAACGCCCTTGAACGCTTTATTGATTACACTTCCCCCGGCGTAACAAATGAAACCGTTGAGCGCGAGGTTCGCCTGAAGCCGGGTCAAAAATTCCGCACCGTTGACCAAGTTCGCACGGAAGACCGCCTGCAACGCCTCGGCTTCTTTGAGAAAGCAACCGTTACACGCCGCCCCACGGACGACCCCCAAGTGGATGATGCAATCATTGAAGTGGAGGAAGATCCCTCTTCAAGCTTCGTCTCAATCTACGGTGGATACGGCGAAATTTCCGGCCCAACGGTTGGCGCTAACTACACAAATCCAAACTTATTTGGCGATGCACGCGTTCTTCAAATCGGTGCCTCAATCGGCACAAATCAACAAACAGCAAGAATTTCCTATTTGGATCGCTACGTAGGCGATACAGATACTTCCATGGAATTAGCGCTTTACCGCGAGTACGTAGAGTACATCGGCTATTCCCAGCAAGCACTGGGCGGCAGCGTGGAATTTGGCCGTGATTTGTCCGAATACATCCGCGGGTATTTGCGCTTCCGCGCTGAAAACATTGAGCTTGTTCGCCGCGACCGTGATTTAGAGGAAGATCTAAGAACCTATTGGGTTTTCGCCGTTCGCGGCCTTGCGGTGCGCGACACAACCAATGCGGGCCGTTGGACTTATGAGGGCTACCGTGTAAGTGCAGGCGCTGAAGTAGGTTGGGCAAGGCACCAGTTGGTGAAATTTACCCACACGCTAGATTCTTACCACGCGCTTTCACGAGATAAAGATTGGGTTTACTATTACAACCATACTGTAGGGATCGTCCCTTACGACTCTCATCACATCGGCATTTCTGAGCGCTTCTTCCTTGGCGGCATGAGCAACCTACGCGGTTTCCGCCCCCGGGGTGCAGGGCCTAAGGATGAAGGGGCTGACAATGTAGTTGTTGGCGGCGGTTTTATGCTGACTCAGCGCCACGAGCTTCGCCACCGGTTTAACCGGTACGTTAGCGGCCGTTGGTTCTTAGATGCCGGTTACCTTGAAGAGCGCCCCTTTGAGTTTGGCACCCTGCGCGCCGGCACAGGCCCAGGGGTGAGCCTTGACGTTGGGCCCTTTGTGTTGGATGTTGATTTAGCAACTCAGCTCCTAAAAGAGCGTCGAGACCAAACACGCTTCTTCCACTTTAAACTTCGATCCAACTTCTAAAGGTTGTTCACTTTACTTTGATTAAAGATATCGTTCAATATGCAGTTTTATCGCTCCTAGTTTTTCCGTCCGTTGCTGCTGCCCAGTTGGAATCAGGCCCCAACACTGCAAACCCTAATTCCACTCAACCTACCGCACCCCAAGGCAAAGTTGGGTTTGTTGACATTGAATTGGTGATTGAGCAGAGCAAAGCAATCCGCATGGCGATGGACTCCATGGATCAAGTCATGGCGGGAAAAGCCCGCACGATCGATACAAAAGAACGGGAGTTTCGCCGCACACGGTTTGAGGCCGACCGCCAGGAACGCGTGCTTTCAACCGATGAACGCGAGCGCAAACGCTTGGAGTTGATTGCCCTACAAGAGGAAATTGAAAAACTAAAATTCGAATTTGATTCAGAACTCCGCGTAAGAGAACGCCAAATCGAGCCTGTGCTTGAACACATTATGCGCCTAGTTGCCGATGTAGCAGATGAACAAGGCTTTGATATTGTTCTCCGCGGCGAGGTGATCATCTACGGCCGATCATCGGTGGATCTGACCATACCCGTGATTGAAAAGCTGGACGCCAACGTTGCGGGCGTCATGAAGCTTTTCAAAGATGCAGCAGCATCCACAGGCGTTCAAGAAACAACAGTTCCGCAAACCAATCCCCCAACCAATACCACGCCACGCTCACCGCTTCAACCCATTGAAGAAACCACGCCAAAATCCTCCGACGCAGTAATACCGCTGGTTCCGCAATAAGGATTCGACCGGTTTTCAATATGATGATTACAGCAGCACCCGTTCAACGCAAAACGCTTAGGCGAATTGCAACTTTCAAGGGAAACGGCATTCATACTAATGCTGAATGCACCTTGCATTTATTGCCAACCATAGCAGGAACGGGAATTCAAGCTAAGCGCACCGGCAAGCCGGGGCTTGTGCCAATCAATATAGATTATGCCAGCGCGGAAAAATCCGTTCGCCGCACCGTGGTAGTAGGCCCTGCCCCTGAATCCCTAGTGTTTGAACAGCTTGAACACGTTATGGCAGCCCTGGCAGCTGCGGATGTTACCGATGTGATCATTGAGTTGGACGCCACCGAGCCGCCCTTTATGGGGGGTGGTTCCCTTGAATTTTTACAGGGTATTTTGGCGGTTGGCACTGAAGGGCTAGAGGGGATGGTACAACCCTTAGTGGTAAATTGCCCCCTTGCATTTGACTACGGCGAAGCCCATTTTGCCGCAACACCCCACGATGGATTTCGCTTATCATGCTTTATTGAGTTCCCAGGAACAATTGTTGGCAGTACCGGTGTAAGCTTTGAAATTGATTCCGACTCGTTTTACAAAAACGTAGCCGTGGCAAGAACCTTCGCCAAAAAGGCAGATTTAGAAAAAATTTGGGCCGCAGGCTTAGGGAAAGGGGGAACTCTTGAAAATACCGTTGTGTTCAACGAAGATTCCTACCTTAATGAGAGACTTTATTTTGAAGACGAAGTTGCTCGGCACAAAATCATTGATTTTCTCGGTGATCTGGCGTTGATCGGACGCCCGTTGCGCGGGCACTTCTGGGCCTGGCGAGCGGGTCATCAAAGTCACGTGGCATTCGCCCAAAAACTAGTTCGAAAGTACGGTACATAAATGACGAAATTTGCATATGAAGCACCTTTTGGCGAGGAGATGATTAAAAAAATTATTCCTCACCGCGATCCCTTTCTTTTAGTGGACGGGATTGTGAGCCTTGAAGAATTCGCCGTTCATGGTTTTAAAAACGTAAAAATGGATGAAGACGTATTCAAAGGCCATTTTCCCGGCGAGCCTGTATACCCCGGTGTTTTAGTGGTTGAGCTTGCAGCCCAAGTTGGTGCTTGTTGGATTTTATCTCATAAGGAACATGTTGGCAAAACCGCATATCTAATGAGTTTGGACAATGTGAAGTTCCGTAAACCCGTTACACCAGGTCAACGGTTGGATGTTTATGGTAAGATCACAAATCTAAAGTCTAGAACCGGGCGCTTAGATGCAGCTATTAAGTGTGGCGACGTTTTAGTGGCAGAGGCTGGAATCTTGTTTGCCTTTCAGAACCACAAAGTTGCCTAAGCTCGCCACAACGGAATTTCCTCTACCTATGCCGAATCAACCTATTCCGAAAAAAATTGGCCTAATCGCCGGCCAAGGCGATTTTCCAGTTCTCCTTGCCCAAGGGGCAAAAAGTGCTGGAGTGGAATTAGTCGCTTTTGGTGTGAAGGGATTAGCAAGCGACGCCCTAAATGCCTACGCCTCTGCCAGTTACACCCTAAAACTTACGGAGCTTACTCGCCTGTTTGAGCTTTGCAATCAACACGGCATTCGCCACCTGATTATGGCCGGGCGCATTCCCCACCGCATTCTTTTTCAGCAAATTAGCTTTGATACTCGCATTCTCAGCGTGCTGAAGAATTTGAAAAACAAAAAGGCTGATTCCTTACTTCTTGCTGCCACCCGCGAGATTGAAAAAGAAGGGATTGAAGTGCTAGACTCTACAATCTTTTTGTCCTCCTGCATGCCAGAGGCTGGCTACCTAACCACCGGCCTTAGGCCTACGGAGGAATTCATCAAGGAAATTAAATTCGCCTACCCCATTGCCAAGGAAATTGCCCGCCTAGACGTTGGGCAAGCCATTGCCGTGAAAAATCAGATCGTTGTGGCGGTTGAGGGGATTGAAGGAACCGACGAATTGATCCTGCGTAGCGGTGAACTTGCCGGCGATGGGGTGGTTTTCGTCAAGGTTTCCAAACCACGGCAAGATATGCGGTTTGATGTTCCTGTTGTGGGAAAAAAAACCTTTGAGAACCTACGGAAAATCAACGCGGGCGGCCTTTGCGTAACTGCCAGAAAAACAATCTTTCTTGACCGCGACTACTCCCTAAAAATCGCCCACGACAACAATATCATGGTCTATGCCTGGGATGATTTAGCAGATCCCGACACAATTTAATCGCTCATGTTTTTGCATCGTTAATTGAAAATCGGGAAAAACATCGTTTTCCCGTCAAAGGTCTAAATGTTGCTCCTCATGGAGCAGCGTGCACTATGCACCTGAAATCATCGAACAAAACCCTTAGGAGAAATACCCAAATGCCCTATTCATTACCCGCACTACCCTACGAATATAGTGCTTTAGAACCCCATTTTGATGCAAAAACCATGGAGATTCACCACTCCAAACACCATAATGCCTACATCACAAAAGCGAACGCTGCCCTTGAAGGGCACGATTCCTTGGCAGCGCTTCCTGTTGAAACACTTTTATCAGATCTTTCTCAAGCGCCTGAGGCAATTCGACCCGCCCTACGTAATCACGCGGGAGGTTTTGCAAACCACAACTTGTTCTTCTTCACCATTGGCCCAAACGGAGGCGGAAACCCATCGGGCGAATTGGCCGAAGAAATCAACTCTACGTTCGGTAGTTTTGAAAAGTTCAAAGAAGAATTCAACAACGCCGCCGCAACACGCTTTGGCAGTGGTTGGGCTTGGCTAGTAGTGAACAACGGCAAGCTGGAAGTTACCTCTACAGCAAACCAAGATTCCCCCTTGATGGACGGCAAAACACCCATCCTTGGGCTGGACGTTTGGGAGCACTCCTACTACCTGAAGTACCAGAATCGCCGCCCGGATTACATTGAAGCATTCTGGAACGTTATCCTTTGGGACGAAGTTTCAAAACGTTTTTCCGAAGCAAAAAACTAATTCAACACCCTTTTTTAGATCGACATCACAACAGCCCGGGTTTCTAACAACCCGGGTTTTTGAATTTTCAACGACTAAGTACTACACAATAAATTAGCACCCAATGATTTTGGTTTCATGATAAACCCAAACGTTCACTCTAAATTTCTACGGAACTCCACAGTAATTATGCCTCGCCTGTTTGTTGCACTACCCGCCTACAACGAAGAAGACTGCCTTCCTCCCCTGCTGAATTCCTTTCGCCGAATATTCCAGCAAATGGATCCCAATTATCATCCTTTGATGATTATTGTGGACGACGGCAGTAAAGATAGAACTGCCCAAATTGTGCGAAACGCGGCGGCAAAAGGTTACCCAGTCATATTGGTGCAACACCCCGTTAATAAGGGCTTAGGCGAAGCCATTAAAACGGGATTACGCGAAGTGGCAGCACGCTCTACCTCCCCCGATGATGTGCTGATTTGCATGGATGCCGATGACACGCACCCTCCCCGGTTCATTATTCCCATGATTGCAAAAATGAATCGCACGGGAGCTGATTTGGTTATTGCTTCACGCTTCCGAAAAGGCAGCCAACAGCACGGCGTACCGTTCAATCGTCAGCTGCTAAGCTTAGGTGCACTGGTATTGTTCAAAGTGTTTTTGAACCTGAAAGGCGTGCGAGATTACACCTGCGGCTTCCGCGCGTACCGCCTTTCCATGGTCAATAAATCCTTACAGCACTACGGCGAAAACATCATCACCCGCGCGGGCTTCGCCTGCACGGATCAACTTTTGGTGAATATGGCCTGCATCGGCGCCAAGATTACAGAGGTTCCGTTTGTGCTTCGCTACGACCGCAAAGTGGGCGAAAGTAAACTCCAGCTGAATACCACAATCATTGAAACACTGAAGCTTCTGGTGCACGGTAACACTGCCTTGAGGGAAGCAAGGCGAAAAGGCTTGCGGTAGAATTTCAGGCAGGGTTTCATCTGTTTAAAAATCCACTATAGGGCTAATCAATCACCGTGGTGCAAAAAAGTAAACTCGCGGGCGGGCCAATACCGAATGATTGCTTTGCCCCGAATATTTTCCCGGGGAACACGGCCCCAGACTCGGCTGTCGCTGGAGCTCAGTTGATTATCGCCCAAAAGAACGTACCCAGGATCGTCCTGTGAAATGGGGAATATTTCCTCATTCACATTCCCATTGGGAAAGCCCTGTTGTAGGCCTTGATGCGGAAAGTGCAGCAAACTATTGTATAACGGATCATTTAATGGTTCGCCGTTTACCAGCAAAGGGTTGGATTCCACTTCGATTTCAACAAGTTGATTGCGGGAGTCATTTGCCAATATATTCAAGGGTTCCGGCGTAATTCTCCCTTCATCACCGATAAAGCGGGGAACGATCGGTGTTTTTACATTTTGAATAATCAGTTCTTCGGTGGGCCCTGCGGCAACGCGTTTAATGTAAACAGGCTTCAAAATATCAAACGGGTTATTGCGCTCTGGGCGGTCAGGGACTTTGAAAATGGTAATATCACCGCGTTCGGGTTCTGAGAACCAGAACGCGAATTTATTCACCATAATCATGTCACGGCGCCCTTTACTGCGGGTAGGATCATCTTTTTTGAGGCCAAACCCCAAGGAGTTCATTAGGCCCGCGAAGAAATTCTGCTGCTTGGGGGGTTGGGCAAACGTCATCAAAAGTTCCGAAGGCAGATTGTTCACCACTACGAGTCGATCAAAATTGCCGTCGTTATTTTTCAGATAAATCTGAGCGTAATTTCCGCCCCTACCGTTCACCACCATGGTATCAAGATTTCCGTCCTGATTGTAGTCGAACTCGCTGATCATCTGGGCGTCGTCGCCAATGAGCGTTGGTGTCATTGAACCCGTTGGGATCATGAAGAGTTCAAAGAGAAAAACACGAATAAACATGGCAAGAGTAAAGGCGAAGAAGAGCGCGTCGCTCCAACCGCGCATCTTACGCGGAAAAGACAATTGTTCTTCAGGGGCTTTTTCTTTCGCTTGTGCCTTGCCTTCGCGTTTTTGTTTGCGCTCCAGAATGCGCTCCGAAGTTGTTTTTTGGTTCATCATCGTGAGTATGTGGCTTTTGAAGGAGAATAACGCATTAGAATGCTAAACATCTTTTGAGTCGGATTCTAAATCATCTGATTCGTCAGAATACAGTTCAACATCTTCCTGCGGGGATTGTTCCAAGGCAACCTGCAAAACGCTTTCATCCACCTTGGATTTTACGTCTACAAAATCAACGGAGTCCAACGCTACATCGGCAACGGTGTAACGCTCTGCGGATGGCGGGTGGTAGAAGACTAATAAATCATCGCCGTTGCGCTCTTGAAATTGTAGGATTCTGTACTTCATCAGCAGGTGTGTAACCAGAAAAAGCTGGGCGGCATAATCCTCCTGTTCTTTATCTTGATAGAGGATGAGAAAGAGCTTCCAAAGGGCTTCGTTGCGCTCTGCTTTTGCCAGCTTACGCTGTTCGGGGGTGCTACTTTCCTGAAAGCGCCGGGAAATCCAAAAGCTAAAATAGCTTTTATTGTCCATCTTATCCCAACACTGGGAACAAACATCCGAGCGAATGGCGTCTTCGGTTTTGGAAAGTTGAATGGTAGAAGGGTGCGTTTCAAGCGTATCAAGGGAGCAATCGCAGAGGAGGCATTTACGCGACGAACGTTTGAATTTGAGGTAATTTGCCATGGTGGTGCTTTTGAGTACCTTCGCGACGGACAAAAAAATAGCCTTAGGCTTTCATAAAGGGGCCTAAGGCTATGAAACTAAGTGGCAGGGAAGGAAGGGTTCGAACCCTCGACCCACTGGACCAAAACCAGTTGTTCTACCAGCTGAACTACTTCCCTGCAAAACTGAGTAGGAGGCAAGCTCTTGCTCAATTCGAGAATAATAGTATGCAAATTGGCCGGGGCTTGTCAATGGGGAAAAAATGCATTTCAAGCTGTTTTTTTTCGCCCAAAAATTTCTCCAAAACTTTACCTTGCGGGCAGCTGGAACTTCAAAAAAATTGACATTGTTTTCCGCGCTACAATATACAATACCAGTAAAATACAAAAAATCACCCAACTGGATTTAAACATGGGATTAAAAATACAGGCAGCTGGCTTAAGTGACCGAGGACTTAAACGCGGTCATAACGAGGATAGCCTCTCCGTAGTTACTGACCTCGGGCTCTACATTGTTGCCGATGGCATGGGGGGACACAATGCCGGTGAAGTTGCAAGCCGCCAATCCATTGAAAGTATTGTAGATTATCTGCGCTCCTTGCGAGAGGATCCCCACCAGGAATCACCGATTATTGAATCCCTCACGACAGAAGAAGCAATTATTGCCACCGCAATCAAAAAAGCCAACCGCGACGTGTGCAACCTTTCCCTAGAGCACCAAGAATACAGCGGCATGGGCACAACAATGGTTGCTATGATATTGTCGCCCGATAAAGCCAACGCCTCAATCGCCCACGTGGGTGATTCGCGCTGCTATTTATTCCGCCAAGGCAAGCTCAACCAACTAACGTTGGATCACTCTTGGGTTTCAGAGCAGCTGCAGAAAAATATCATCACAGAAGAAGAAGCCAAAAACCACCGCTGGAAAAACGTGATTACTCGCGCCTTGGGTAATAAGCTTGATGTGGATGTTGACGTGCAAACTCAACCCATTCAACCGAACGATGTGTTCCTTCTCTGTTCTGACGGATTAAGCGGAATGGTGGATGATGAGTTAATGCAGGAGTTGTTGATTGAAAACCCTGATCTTGAAGATTGCATTCGCGAACTCATTAAATCTGCGAACGCAAACGGCGGGATTGATAATATTACGGTGGTGATGGTTCGATTCTTGGAAGCTGATTAAGCCAGCGAAGCGGTTTTCTTCCAAACTTTAGCCCGAAATGCCCTTTGGTAAACTCTACATCAGCCAAACGGGAATCGGCAAAGCGACTTTCCCATGAACTTTGAACTCAACACTTCAACCTCTAAAATACTCTCTGCCGGGGTTTTTCTATACTCAATCACCGCGTGGTGCGCCGTTGCCTCCGTGGGGTGTTTGCTGGTGCAAATAGCCGCTTCAAACAGCTTTCTTGAGGTTCCCCACTGGTTTCGGGGCCTGACGATTGTCCTCTTTAGCGGTGCTGTGGGTTTTGGCACCAACTGGCTGGCGATTAAAATGCTCTTCCACCCCCGCCAGCACACGCCCTGGCTTCCGTTTTGGCCCCAAGGAATGCTCCCCCGGGAGCAAAAACGATTTGCCGAAGCCTTAGGCCAAGTTACCGCCGAACGACTCCTGAACCAGGAAGCCCTGCTTGCAGCCTTGGAGGACGATACCTTTCGCACCACCTTGGGGCTTACGCTGCGCCAGCAAATAGAGCAGCTTACCCAGCACCCGGAAACCCGAGCCCTGCTGGCTAAATCCCTGTACGAACTTTGGCAAGATCTTTCCCAAGAGGCATTTGAACGCTTTAAGCCAGAATTGCGGCGCGGGCTGGATGAAACCGCTCAACGCATTATTACCGCCGAACGCCTTCAACACGGCCTTTCCGTAGGCGTAAAACGATTCGCCGAAAGCAGACCTCTGAGAAAGTCCATCGCAAAATTCCTGATTCAAGAAACTGCCCGAGACGGCTCCATGGAGCGCATTATGGAGCTGCTGAAAACCCAGTTTGATCGGTACCGGGAAAAAAATCCCGTCCGCGGATTTCTTGCCGAACAATTCATGCTTGATTGGAGTCAACTGCGAAACTCGATCTACCAAACCCTGCGAAGCGATGAAGCCACCGATGAGCTTGCAGCCTTGTTAATCAGTGGTTCCGCCACGTTGTTAGAAAAAATAGAGCAGAATGATTCCCTAAATTCGCTGCATAAAATTCGGGGTTCGTTGATTGAAAACATGATGGGTTGGCTTGAGAACGACGGCTTTCCCCTGCTTCAACAGCGGGTTGAAACCCTCTCCGATTCCCCCGCTTTGTGGGCGTTTTTCGACCGATTGATTGATGATCTTCTCAACCACCTCCCGGGCCTGCTGATAAACGAAGAGACAAATCAACTCCGCCCCGAAGTTGCCGAAGCAATCCGCACCGTACAAAACGACGTGATCCGCGCCTTCCCGATTGCCGAAATCGTAGAAAAACAAGTCAACAGCATGGACCCCCGCGAGCTTCAAGAACTGGTGGAAACAATCAGCCGCAACGAACTCGCAACCATACAAGTCCTAGGTTTTGTGCTTGGGGTGCTGGCGGGTGGGGTGATCTTGTGGATTTAGGAGGGCTTTTAGATATTGAATGCAAAAAAATTTGGACAGGATAACAGGATGAGAAGGATGGTGATGGCTAAAAACATCCCCTGCATCCTGTTATCCTGTCTAAATTTATCTAGCTCAGCGATTCAGATAGTTGCACTTCATTATACAATGAATCCCGCTGGACGGGGACTCGGCCGCAATCGGTGACGATTCGGCGGAGCTCCTCCACGGTCATGCCCTGAGGCGTTTCGGCCCCGGCGTCGTGGTAGATTTCCTCATGGGCAACGGTGCCGTCGATGTCGTTGGCGCCGAACCACTGGGCAAGCTGGGCTTGCTTGATGCCGAGCATAATCCAGTAGGCTTTGATGTGGGGGATGTTGTCCAGCAGGAGGCGGCTGACGGCGATGTTGCGGAGTTCATCGAACCCGCTAGGGCCGGGCAAGTGGCTGAATGCGGTATTTTTGGGGTGGAAACTTAAGGGGATAAAGCATTGAAATCCCCCGCGGACGCGTTGCTTGCCACCATTTCGGCGTTGCGCTTCGGATTTCGACTCAGTTGCCGTAGCGCCGCTACGGCTTTCTTCCCTCACCCTTTCGAGCCTTGAACTGGAGGCAAGCAACGCATCCGCGGCTTCTTGAGGATCTGGTTCAACGCCGCCCCATTCGTCTTGGTGGGCTCGCAGGCGCAGCAGGTGGTCTACCCGGTGGCGGGGCTCCTCTAAATGACCGATCAGCATGGTGCAGTTGCTGCGCAGGCCGCGCTTATGGAGTTCCCGGTGGGTTTCAAACCAGCCGCTGGAATCACATTTGTGCTCGCAAATTTGGTTGCGAATGTCTTCATCAAAGATTTCCGCTCCCCCGCCGGGCATGGAATCCATACCCGCTTGATGAAGAGCTTCAATCACTTCGCCAATGGTAAGCTTGCTCATACGGGCAATGAAAACGACTTCCACAGGCGTAAGGGTTTTAATGTGAACGTGGGGAAACGCGGCTTTTAGGGCGCTGATGTAGTTGCAGTAGTACTCTAACTTAAGACGTGGATCCAAGCCGCCGACAAGGTGGATTTCGTTTGCACCTTCCGGCAGGTTTTTCTTGGCGCGCTCTACAATTTGTTCCGCGGTGAGTATGTAGGATTCGGCGTTGAAGGCTTTTCTGCCAAAGGCACAGAATTTACAGTTCATAAAGCAGGTGTTCGTGGGGTTGATGTGCAAGTTGATGTTGTAGTAGGTTTTGCTGCCGTGAAGCCGCTCGCGCACGTGGTTCGCCAAGTTCCCAAGCGTGGGTAAATCGTGAGAGTTGTACAGGGTAAGGCCGTCCTGAAAGGACAACCGAGTTCCCTGGTAAACTTTATCAATGATTGCGTGCAGGGAGCGGTCCGTTGGGTTTAGCATGGTTTCACCTCGTGAATCTTGCTTTAGGCTGGATCAAGAATTGTGCTCAAAATAAAAGGGTTTGTTTAGTGGGCTTTTCAAGACTCTAGGTTTTTTGCGAACCGCGTGAAGAGGAAATCTTTGTAGGGTACCTTGTTAAGGTTTTCCAAATAGGGTTTCATTTCGTTCGGTTTATTGCCGTAATAGCAGGCTTGAACAATTAAGGAGTGGTAAATGCCGGGGACTAATTCAATCTCTGCAAAGGGGGAAAGCATCTCAAAGGCTTCATGGAATAATTCTGCCGCTGATTCCCGGGAACCTTGCAGCAATTGAACTCTGCCGTTAAGCATCAGCAGCCGGCAGTGTAGAAGGGAAATAATTTTGTTTTCCTGCTGGGTGATTTCTAGTGAAGCGATGAAGTGTTCGGCTCGCTCGATTGAACGCACTGCTTCACGCACGTCCCTAAACTCCAAGTGAAGCTCCGTAAGATCAACATAAAGTCGGGTTAGTAGAAGTAAATCATCGCGAAGGAGCACGGTGTGGGCGGTGTATTGACGTTCAAAGGCTGAGGCACGCTCAAAGACTTCCAGTGAATCCAGCACCTCGCCTGTGGCGTGAAGGCAGCGGGCAGATTTCCCTAAGGAGAACGCCAGTAATTTTTGGAACAGCGGGTTGGTGGGATCGTTCTTCAGCAGCCGATCCAACAAGTCGCATGATTTATTATAGGCAATCAAAGCCTTGGCGTAGGCGTATTTAGCCTCTAAAAGTTCACCTTTTTTCTCCATCCCAATGGCATAACGAAGGATTGTTTCCAGGTGCTTATCGTTTTTCACCAGAATTCCGATGATGATTTTATTGGCTTCATCACATAGGTTTTCAGAGCGTTTGTATTCTTGATTTATGAAGTACACGGCAGATTCACCGAAGAGGGAATCAGTCAAAACGTGGGATTCATCCAACGTGCAGGTTTCGCTTTGAAGGAGTTGGCCGATGCTGCGCGCTTTGGAGAAGCTTTGTAGGCTGGCGGAAGGTTGCTCGTAATCCAGCAAAATTTCTCCCTCTAATATGTAGGCTTTTGCCACAGCAACAAGGTATTCTGTTTCCTCGGGGACTTGGGCGGCTAATCGTGAGCGAATATCCATGGCAAGGCGCACGGAGCGCAGAGCTTCATCGTAGTTGGATTCCAACCGGTGAAGCGTTGCCAAGTGGATGTGATGATCTGACAAGCAAAGGCGCCAAAGATTGTTGTTTGATTCACGCCGAAAAAGAAGCTGAAAAAGCTGATGGGATTCTTGATAGGCTTTCAGCGCTCGATCCAACCGGCCTCGTTTTCGGAATACATGCCCAATGTTTTGCAATGTAACGGCGCGGTTGTGAAGCGTTTCTACATTTTGCTCTTTATCGGGGTTTTGTTTGAAATACTTTAGGGTTTTTTGACCAATTTCATCCAGCAGTTCCTCTCGGTGAAGGAGTTGAAGATTGGCAAATACATCCTGAAGCATGAAGCTCACGAGGTTTTCCGCCTGCTGACGGGCAAACTCTGCACGCTCCAGGGCTGAGTTTACTTTGGCATCGGCATCAGCCAGGCGTGCATCGGTGTTTTTTTGTTTCAGCTCAAATTCCTTGATTTCAGCAATTAACTCGTCGCGATCTTCCCCCAAATCAAGTCGCTCGGCTTGCAGCCGTGCAAGCCTTAGGTCGCGGTTTGCCAAGGCCGCGCGGCTAAATTGCAGAACAATTTGCTGCCGCAGGCGGTAGGCTTGCACGTTCTCCGGCCAAAGGGCTAAGGCGCGCTCCACCAGGTTGGTACATTCTTCAAGATCTTCGTAGTCTTCTGCTTGGGTAAGGCGGGCTTGTTGTGCAGCTTTTTCCAATAAAGCGCGGGCTTCGGTTCGTTTGCTGAAGCCGGTTTGGTATTCTTTTAACTGCTGAAGAAACTCAAGGACGGTGGGCATTCTATCGCGCGGATCGCGGCGTAGACAGCGGATGGTAAGCTGAGAAAGCTCCCGGGGAACATCGTTGGAGCGAATGCGAACCTCCGGGGGTTCAATGGTTTCACGAACGGCGTAGTCAAACGCCTCGGTGCTATCTTCCCCTTTATTGGGCGTGCTCCCCGTAAGCAGGTAGTACAGCGTACCACCGAGCAGGAAAATATCCGTCCAGGTGCCAACGCCTGAAGCATCGGGTTTCGTTTGCTCGGGTGCCATGTAGGCGGGCGTTCCTGCGGGGCTTGAGGCGTTTTTGCCCGTAGGTGTGTACTCAATATTAGCCAGCCGGGGCGAAGCTTTATTCACCAGATCAAAGTCGTGAATCAGGGCAAGGCCCCAATCCATCAGCAGCACTTCACCAAACTCCCCAATCATCACCTGCGAGGGCTTAATATCGCGGTGAATAATCCCGCGGGAATGGGCAAAAGCTACCGCTTGGGAAACATCAATTAAGATTGGCAGATGTTTGCGCAAAAAATCCGCCATCGGCATGGTGCGGTCCTCATCAATTGCTTCGGACCAACGCCGACCGCGAACCAGTTTCATGGCGAGCAGCGGAAGGCCGTTTTCATCCAACCCTAAATCATAAACAGGAACAATATTCGGGTGCTCCAAGTGGCTTGTCACCAACGCTTCATGGCGAAAGTTCTGCTCCAAATAGCGAAGAACTTTGGTGCTGCTGGATTTTGGGCCAAACTTTTCAGGTCGCAAACGCTTTACGGCAACAACCCGGCCCGTGGAGTGTTGAATGCCTTCCCAAACTTCGCCACAACCACCTTCGCCAACCACGTGTTTCAGCAAATAATCGCTCGGCATCATGTGCGTTTCAGAGGCATCGTCCAACCGATTCGCGGAGGTTCCCTTTTTTGAAGAAAGGAGTTCTTCCTCCTGAAGCCACGCATTGAGTTTGACTCCGTGGGTTTCTTCCCGATCTTTAGGGAGCACTTGTTCAGAAAGATCGAAATCAAGGTTCAGCAGATTTAACCGATCTGGATTTACTGATACATCGGGATTTGGTGAAAACCCGGGTGGTAACTGCTGGCTGGATTGCGTTGTGGGCATAGAACTTTCCGAGGTTTGCGCTGCTTGAAGCATTACTGCCTAAATGTATTGAACCAGGCGAATTGAATAGACCGTTAGTTTGGTCACAAACTTACCTTTTCGACAAGGCCGAATATTAATTCATGCAAAAAACATCCATCTGCTGCTTGTCCCACTTAGTGTGGGAGAGAAATCTTTTTCAGCGTCCGCAACAGCTAATGACTCAGTTTGATTCCCTTGGTCACCGGGTTCAGTACACGGCGATGATGAGCTTTAAACGTTGGTTTAAGGCTCAACCGGAGGAACGGAAAATCGGTTTTGGGAATCATGGTTTGGCGGAGAATATTCCGTTTATTCCGTTGCAAAAGTATTTTCCGTTTTTGAACGCCGTGAACGACGCCAAAATTCGCCGTAGTTCCGAGTTTTTTTTTCGCACGGCAAACCACAAGCGAATCCTTTGGCTTCAGCACCCTGCCTACATGCGCCTTGCCAAGCAGATTGATCACGATGTGTTGGTTTACGACTGCATGGATCCGTTCCGCGCGTTCAATACCGAGCAGCCTAAGTTGGTTGAACACGAAACAGAATTGCTGGCAAAAGCCGACGTTGTATTTACGGGGGGCAGAAGCCTTCACTCGTTGGTTGAGGGGAAGAACCCGAACATGCACTGTTTGCCCAGCGGCATTGATTTCCCGCATTTCGCCAAAGGGGCTGAAGCAGGCCCCTTGCCAACGGATTTACAAAATGTTCCTCAGCCGATACTTGGGTATTTCGGCGCGGTTGATGAGCGCATTGATTGGGCCCTTGTTCGCGCCCTTTGCCAAAGTCATCGGGAGTGGAGCATCGTGTTTCTAGGGCCCCTAATCAAAATGGCTGAATGCCCCATTCAGGAGCCCAACTTCTATCATCTTGGTGCCAAAAAATATGATGATTTGCCTGATTATTTGCGGGGCTTCCAAGTTGCCTTGATTCCCTGGTTGGTGAATAATCTTACCTCCTACATGAGCCCCACAAAAACCCCTGAGTACCTTGCCGCCGGCAGGCCAGTGGTTTCCGTTGCCATTCCTGATGTGGTAGCAGATTATGCCAACGAGGCCTTTGTAGCGCTCTCAACCGAAGAATTTATACAACATTGCGAAAAAGCACTTGAACAAGGTGTGAGTTCTGCGGAAAAACCTATTCAATCAAGAACTTGGCAAGAAATTGCTTTGCAAATGACCACTCAACTTCAAGAACTCATTTAAATGGTGAATGGTTCTACCGCTGCGTTTATTGGATGACTTGTGACCAACCCCCGCGAATCGAAAAAATTCCCCTTCAAACCCGGATCCTTGAATCAGCAGAAGAATCCTTCTAGCACCAAAGATTCAAGCAACCCTACGGACCAAAGCAACCGATCAATCAACACGGCTAACACGGAGCGGCACGGCGAGAAGAAAGATCGGATTGATGCCAAAGATTTCGCCAAACTGGGGAGTTCTGCCAATGTTACACCGTTGCCAGATGATATTATTCTTAGGGATGGGCAATTTCGTGTTGGCCCTTACGTTGTTTCTCATGAATTAGCCCGCGGCGGCATGGGGGCCGTTTACATGGCGGAAGACCCCATATTAGAGCGTAAAGTTGCCCTCAAGATTATGGCGGCCAGCCTTCTCGCCGATGAAGAGGCAATCCGCAGGTTTCAACGGGAAGCAAGAGCAACAGCGAAGATCGACCACCCCAATATTGCCCGCATTTACATGGTTGGCCAAACGGATAATTCATCCCCCTTTATTGCTATGGAGTTTGTTGCCGGTGGAACCCTTGAGGGCTTTATTCGCCGCAAGGAAGAATTGCCCAACAGCATTGTTGCTGACTTCATCATTCAATCCGCCGAGGGACTTTCCGCAGCACTGAAACAATCAATCATTCACCGCGACCTAAAGCCCGCGAACATTATGCTGACGGAGAACAACCAAATCAAGGTGGTGGATTTTGGGTTGGCAAAGCTTTACAACGAGGAAACGTTCCGCACAATGGCGGGAATGGTGATGGGCACACCGCGCTATATGTCACCGGAACAAGCACAAGGCCGCGAAGTAGATTTACGGTCGGACATATACTCCCTTGGCGCTACGTTCTACCATTTGCTCTCCGGCGTAAGCCCCTTTGATGGCGACAACGCCACGCAGATTATGATGAAGCAAGTAACAGCGCCCCTTGTTCCGCTTCGCAATCACAAGCAAACAATCCCCTTGGAGTTTGATGAGCTCATTCGCAAGTGTATGGCGAAAGATCCCATGATGCGGTACCAGCGTTATGAGGACCTAATTTCCGATGCGGCGAAAATAAAGCTTCAATGGCGCGCTCGGGAAAAAGGAAACGCCTACGAACTGAAGGTAAGCAACTCCACCTCAGATTCACTCCATGCACAGGACGACTTGGAAAGCACCTCCATTGTACCGGCCTTGCAAAGTGATTTACTGGCCGCTCAAGAAGAGGAACCCACCCCGATGTGGCGGTGGTACCTGATTGCCGCCGTTGGGCTGTTTGCCATCTTTGGAATTCTATACCTCATCATCAATCTCACAACGGGCGAAAAACTCACCGCAACCGCGCAGAATACACCGAACAAGCAAACGGGCCTGCAGTATTTATTGAATGCCATTATTCAAGCCCAAGAATCCAGCGAACAATTGGAATCCATGCCCCCGATTAATCCCGATTATGTTGCTTGGCGAGCGACTGAAAGCATTTTGAAAAACTTATCACGGGGCGTGTATGACTTTGAAGTTAACAGGGGAGAATACCCCGCAAAGCTTCGCGATGTTGTGCGCGCTGAGATTATCTTTCAAAATTTCGACGTTGATTCTGATGACACACCGCTGGACGGTTGGAGCGTACCCTTCGATTATTTGCCCAATAGCCAAACAGTGATTTCCGCCGGTGTGGACAACCGCCACGGAACGGAAGACGATTTGAAGATTACGTTGGAAGAAGTAATCTTCACGCAAAATCAGGAACTCTACGACCGGTTGCAAGAGGATGAAAACAACCGTATAAATCCGCCGGCTAAATAATTTTGTTGATCGTAGATTTATAAACTTCAGCGAGTTTGAACACACCACAAGAAATTAAATTGTAAGGAACCAATTGTGGTGGAGCACTCTTTGCTGTTATCACAAACATTACGTTCAACTTACTCTTACCCTAACCACTCTTTATGAAATCACTTCTCGCCCTACTCCCCTATTGCAAACCCTACAAAATGCAATTTCTGTTTGGGATTATCTTCGTACTCATTGCCAAAGCATTGGATGTTGTTGCCCCAAAATTAGTGGGCGATGCCATTAATATGATTGATGCAGGCTCTGCTAATCTGGAGGAACTGCCCTCCTTTGTGGGGTTCATCCTTGTTGTTTCAGCCTTAGCGGGTTGCTTCACGTACCTGATGCGCCGAGTGCTAATTGATACTTCCCGCGATATTGAATTCGATTTTCGCAATTCCGTGTACAAAAAGCTGCAATCCCTTGATGCCAGCTACTACGATCAAAACTCCACGGGCGATGTTATGTCCCGCATGACCAATGATATTGATGTGGTGCGAACCCTGATTGGGCCTGCAATCATGTACACGGCGAACACGGTGTTCGCGTTGCCGTTGGTGCTAATCGCCATGCTTAGCTTAGATTGGCAAACGACCCTTGTAGGGCTTGTGCCGATGATTTTGATGCCGTTTTTGGTCAAGTTTTTCGGCGCAAAATTACATTGTTACGCTCGGGAACAGCAAGACCGTATGGGCGATATGACAACCTACGTGCAGGAATCCCTTTCAGGCATTAGAGTAATTAAAGCCTACGGGCGCGAGGAAACCTACGCCCAGGGCTTTCGTAAAGAGAACGACGCCTTTGTGGATGCTTCGCTGAAATACTCCTACATTCAAACGCTGTTTTTTCCCAGCATTCGATTTACCGTTGGTTTGGGTTTGCTTGGAATACTGTACATGGGCGGAACGCGAATTGTTAACGGTACCATGCAGTTTGGGGATCTTGTGGCACTCGTTCTCTATTTCGGCATGATGGTATTTCCGTTCATTGCCGCGGGGTGGGTTATCAATATTTTTCAACGAGCTTCTGCTGCCATGGAGCGGTTGCAACAAGTGCTCAATACCGAAAGCCGCATTGTGGACTCTGCCAAAAGCGCTGAGTTTGTGCTGCCGGAAAAACTCGATTTTGAGCTTATAAATCTTACCTTCAGATACGAAGGGGCAAACCACGATGCATTACAGAATACTACGATCAACATTCCTGAAGGAACGCGTGTCGGCATTGTGGGGCGCGTAGGCTCGGGTAAATCAACCCTTGTTCACCTGTTATTACGTTTATACCCCGTTGAGCGGGGAATGATTAAGCTGGGCGGCATAGATTTGAATGATTGGCCCCTTGTTGAATTGCGGCGCCAGGTGGGCATTGTTTTTCAAGAGACCGTGCTTTTCAGTAATTCTATTGCAGAAAACATCCGCTTCGGTGCGTTGCAGGATTTAACTTTGGATGATATTCAGCGCGTAGCTAATATTGCTGATGTGCATAAAGATATTCAGGACTTCCCGAAAGCCTATGACACGATGCTTGGGGAGCGCGGCATTAATCTTTCCGGCGGGCAAAAACAACGCGTAAGTTTGGCCCGCACAATCAGCAGAAATTCCAGATTGCTCATCTTGGATGATTCCCTCTCGGCCGTAGATACACACACCGAGGAAGCAATTTTGAAAGAATTGAGCGAAGTGATGAAAAACCGCACGACGTTCCTAATCAGCCACAGAATCTCAACGGTTGCCCTAAGCGATGTTGTAATTGTTTTAGAGGACGGGAAAATTATTCAGCAAGGAACCCATGAGCAATTGCTGCAACAAGAGGGACTTTACAAAGAATTGTTTGAAAAACAACAGCTGGAAGCGGAGGTGCTTCTTGCATGAGCCAGAATTTAAACGGTAACAACCGCCTCACGAAGAATGATGGCAAGCTGGAACTCAAGAAGGACGACGAGGAAGAAAAATTCCTCGGCGCGGAAGACTGGGTGCAAATCAAACGCCTGTGGGAATACCTTTCACCCCGTAAAACCCGTATTGTTATTGCTGTATTTGCCTCCATTGCCCTTTCATTTCTCATCCTTCTTCCCACGATTCTGACAAAAGTCATCATCGATGATTACCTTGTTGTTGGGGACCTTAGCGGGTTGATTCCCTTGGGAATTGGGATGTTGGTTGCCATGCTCGCCGCCTTGGTCATTGAAAGCTGGACTCAATACGAAATCGCAAAAATTGGTCAGGAAACCATGCGGGATTTGCGCATGGATTTGTTTCGCCATTTGGAGAAGCAAAGCCTACGGTTTTTCGATAAAAAGCCGGTCGGTTACTTAGTAACTCGCATGACGAGCGACGTAAACGTGTTGAACGAATTTTTCGCTCAAGGGGTTGTGGGCATTTTTCAACAATTCTTCATGCTGCTCGGCATTATCGGCGTTCTCTTCTACTACAACTGGCAACTCGCCCTGTGGTCCATGATTATTGTCCCCATGGTATACGTGTTATCCTCTAAATTCAGAAAATCCATTCGTTTTTCCTACCGGCTAACACGCTCGCGCCTTTCCCGCATGAACACGCACATTCAAGAAAACGTTGCGGGGATGCGTGCAGTACAAGCAAACACCAAAGAGCCGAAACAGTTTAGCGAATTCAACGATCTAAACAACCTGCACCGCGACGCCCACTACCGCACGGTGATGGCCTACTCCGTGTACTTTCCTGTGATTGAATTCATCGCCACAATTGGGATCGCTGTGGTACTATGGCAAGGGGGGAAACAATACTTTGAAGGCTTCATTACAATGGGTGAGTTGGTATTGTTCATCAGCCTTTTAGAGCGGTTCTTTATGCCGATAAAGGACCTTTCTGAGAAGTTCAACCTAATTCAAAGTGCTATGGCAGCGGGTGAACGACTGTTTGCCCTGCTGGATACAGCCCCTGATATTACAAATAAAGAGAACGCAATTGCCAATGCACCTTTTGACCACACCATTGAGTTTAAAAATGTATGGTTTGCTTACAACGATGAAGACTGGGTTCTTCGGGATGTTTCGTTCACCCTGAAGAAGGGCCAAACAATGGCTATTGTTGGCCCCACCGGCTCGGGTAAAACAACCCTGATGGCACTGCTTTGCCGATTCTACGATGTGAACAAGGGGCAGATCCTGATTGATGGCGTTGACATTCGCGACCTCAGCATTTCCTCCTTGCAGGATAAAATTGCAATCGTTCTGCAGGATGTTTTTCTGTTCCGTGGTTCTGTTACGGAAAACGTGCGCCTAGGCAATGAGGAAATCAGTCAAGAAGCTGTTGAAGAATCCGCCAAGCTGGTGAACGCCCACGACTTTGTTACCCGCTTGCCTAGGGGGTACGATACAGGCGTAATGGAGCGCGGTACCACGCTTAGCGTTGGGCAA
>DAIOTT010000016.1:0-32237 GCA_036751885.1 Candidatus Sumerlaeota bacterium | reverse complement strand
AGGGACAAGGTTATTAGTAATAATATCCTTTAACTCCAAATAATGGTCTACTAAATGCACGGGGGGCATAAATATGTGCAGAATGCCTTCGCGGGGTTCCACGCACAATGCAGTGCGAATGGTATCATCCCCCTCCGGGGGTAATTGCTGCTCAAAGGTGTAATTGTAGGTGGTGGAATTTGCCGAACGCCCGTTTCCGTTTGCAACGTAGGAATTACCAACGGCAATCTTTGGCTGACCTTGCTCATAAAGGGCTGTAATTCCGGTTGATCCTACTTCAGCGTAGGCCAACTCGGCTTCTTGAAACCTGCTTTTATTGAACGGCTCCCGCGGGATTGTGGGATCCGCTTCCTCAACGTACAAGCGCTCGTTGTCTGTAACCCAGGGCAACGCATTCAGTGGCAGGCGCAGGCCCATGGGCGAATCACCGGGAATTAAGTGCAAGCGGTTGTCGCGGAAAACCCACTGCCCGCTTCTCCATTCACCGCTGTGGCCAAAGGCCCCTTTCATCAGGGGGATCATGTAGCCGGAAACAGCAGAAAGCCCTTGGCTGTAAATGCGGAATAAGCGTTCGCGCTCCTCAACATCATCCAACTTGCTTTTGAAGGGGTCCACATTGATTGGCAACTTGGATTCACGCCAAAGGTAATAGTAAACGTCCTCGTAGGCGGGCTTGCAATGATCGGGGTTTACACCTAAAGCACCGGCAAACTCGGTGATAAAGGTTTCCGCAAGGGCTGAATCGTGCCCGTAATTTGAATCATCCTTGGCGATGAGCTCATCGTTCTGCCAAATGGGTAGTTCATCTTTGCGCCAATAACAGGAAAGGGCCCAGCGGGGAAGTTGCTCCCCCGGGTACCACTTGCCTTGCCCATAATGCAGCAGCCCGCCCTTGGCAAAGCGGTTGCGCAAACGGTGTACTAAATTGCCCGCCAAGCGGCGCTTTGTGGGGCCAACAGCAGCGGTATTCCACTCGTCGCCCTCCATATCATCAATAGAGACAAACGTGGGTTCGCCCCCCATGGTAAGGCTTAGGCCTTGGGCTTTTAGTCGTTCGTCCACGGCATTGCCTAAACCGCTGATTGTTTCCCACTGTTCCTCCGTGTAGGGCTTTGTTACGCGGGGATCCTCGTGAATGCGCGTAACACTCATCGCAAACTTGAACTCGGTTTCGCACTCGTCCACCGCGCCGGAAATCGGTGCCGCGCTGGAGGGCTCTGGCGTTGCGGCCAAGGGAATATGTCCTTCGCCGGTGAACAACCCGCTCGTGGGATCAAGCCCCACCCACCCTGCACCGGGTAGGTAAACCTCCACCCAAGCGTGCAAATCGGTGAAATCTTTTTCCGCCCCTGAGGGGCCGTCTAGGGATTTGATGTCCGCAACAAGTTGGATTAAATAGCCGGAAACAAACCGTGCGGCAAAGCCCTTGTGGCGTAGCAACTGAACTAAAAGCCAAGCGGAATCCCTGCAAGAGCCGGAGGCTTTTTCAAGCGTCTGCTCTGGGGTTTGAACGCCCGGTTCAAGGCGAATCGTGTACCCAATCTCTTGGTTAAGCTCCTGGTTAATTCGTACCAAAAAATCCTGTACGCGCTCTTTTTTTGTGCTAATTTTCTCCAGGCGTTTTTTGAATGCCGGGGTAACAGGGCCGAGCTTGCGAAAGGGTGCCAATTCCTCTGAAAGGGAAGGATCATACTGAAAGGGAAAGTGCTCGGCGTATTCCTCTAGGAAGAAATCGAACGGGTTGATCACCGTCATTTCTGCCACTAAATCCACCTCAACCACCAGCTTACGGGCTTTCTCAGGAAAGACTAACCGCGCCATCCAGTTACTTTGGGGGTCTTGCTGCCAATTTAAGAACTGCTCTTCCGGCTGAACTTTCAAGGAATAGCTCAAAATTGGTGTGCGAGTATGGGGCGCCGGGCGCAGCCGAATCAGGTGGGGCGCCATATTTACAGGCCGATCGTACAAGTATTCCGTTCGGTGATTGAGTGCAACGTGTATAGCCATTTTGAGTAACCTTGTGAAAAGTGCGTCCCCTTACGATTTGCAGGAGGCGTATCATAAGCACACAGGGCGTCAATTTGGAAAGGTTAATTCTGAAGGCCTAACATCAACCCCTAATAAAACATCTTTTTCGGCATAAACCGAAACATCAATCTGAACTCAATTTCCGCTCAATCGTTGTTCAACCAAAATCCACTCATCGGTCACGGTTCACAGGATTCAATCAGGCTGATCGCATAGGGGTATTCCAACACGGTTGCACTGTGTAATACTCAAACAAAAGAGAACATCATATGGGAATATCATCATCACAAACAGCCAATAAATTGGAACCGGAAAACCCCCGCAAGCCTAGCAGCCAAGGCAAAAAACTGATGCGCAGCAAAAAGGAGCTTCTTGCGCAGGTTGATCTTTCGGCCTACCCGGACCTTATGCGGGTAACCGATATTGCCACCGTTCTTTGTGTGAGCAAGCAGGTGGTTTACTTGCTGATTGAAGAAGGCGAACTGGAAGCCCTTCACATAGGGAAAGGTTGCCGCCGTGTATTTAAGGGGAGCGTGGTGGATTACCTTGAGCGGCAAATACAAGAAAACTAGGTTGACCATGATTTTCGTGCATGGTTTTTGTTTATCAATTGTTGTCATAACAAATGATAAACACCTCATCACCCACCAAACGGAGATTAAGCCCTCATCATGATTGAAATCATCTCAGGCACAAACAGACCCGGCTCTAACACCCTTAAAGTTGCAAAGCACTTGCTGGAGCTTTACCAAGCTAAAGGCGTAGAGGCTGGTATTATTGATCTTACAGAGCTTCCAGCGGGTGTATTTACCCCCGAAGCCTATGCTGAAAAACCCGCGGAATTTTCCCCATTTTGCGACCGCATCCTGAAAGCAGACGGCTTGCATGTTGTAACGCCGGAGTATAACGGCTCGTTCCCCGGCGTGCTGAAACTTTACATTGATATGATGAAATTTCCCGAAAGCTTTGAAAACCGCTGTGTCTGTTTTACCGGCGTAGCAGCCGGTGCTTGGGGCGGATTGCGCCCTGTTGAACACTTGCAGCAAGTATTTGGGTACAGAAACGCCCAAATTTGCCCGAACCGCGTTTTTGTGAATTTAGTTCACACGAAACTTGATGCCGACGGAACTCCCAAAGAGGACTTTTTGAAGCAATTGTTTGAAAAACAAGTTGCCGACTTCTACCTATTTGTAGAGCGCAACAAGGGGCTTACGGCTTCCGCGTAAAACCAAGACTGCATAAATCACCCGAGTGCAAAAAAAGGGGCTTGAAAATTCACCCTGAATTTTTCAAGCCCTTTCGTTATTTAAACTGTAGCTTTCGAAATGTACCTTCAAGAGGTTTGCCTTTTGCCGGTGAAGCAAACCTTAGAATGTTGTCTCGGCTTCGCTGGTGATTACCCAGCCTGAGGATAATTCTTGATCTAGTGCAATCACGTTCAGGAATTTTGTCTCTTCGGTAATTCCCCCATCTGTGGAGCTCAACTGTAGATCCAAGCTCCCTGAATCTGCTTGGGTTGGCGTGTAGGAAACAAAGAACAGCGGTGTTTCCAGAACGGGGCGTGTGACCGTTGCAACCTTGCCGTTTACCGTGGCAATGGGCGTGGTGAGTGTATTGGATGAGCCTTGCACCATCAGGGTAACAGCTTCGCCAACGATTCCCTTTTGCGGAATGGGGGTCAGCAAGTCAAAAATAGGGCCTTTTTGATCGGGAATGCGAATTTGAAAGGGGGTTGAAGAGTTCCCTAAAATTTGAAACCGCATTGCCACTGTTTTCTCTTCGCCGGGGCCAAGCACCAATGGTGAAGGAAAAAACGATTTGAATGGCGCCGTTTGATTCGGGCCCGCCCAAGCCGTTTGGGCCGGAAGTGCATTCACGGTTGAATCTGAGATCGAGCCTTCCCCCACGGCAATCTGATAAACCAGGCCGATGTCGGCGTTTGTTTTCCCAAACTCAAGATCAAAACTGCGTGAAATGTTACTGGTGTTTTGAACGGTAAATTCAACCCGATGATCTACCTGGTAGTTGCCAATGCTCTCCTGCCGCAGCCATTTGGGGGAAAGTAACGCATCAACGGTTTGCCGCATGGCAGGGCAATCGGGAGTTCTAACAGCATCCAACCCCATCTGGTAAGTAACACCGCCGGGGAGTGCATCAAGATCAAACGCCACATTGCTGCGGAATACCTTGTGTGGATAAACCCCTGTGGAGCGCCGCAGCGTGCAACCGGGGGGCAAATTATCGAATTGAAAATCTTCCAGCTCCGGAGCGCCGATGTTTGAGGCAATCAGCACTTCAGACGCTGATTTGATCGCCGCAATGTTGGGCGCAACGTTGCTGCTGTTTTCATCCAGCGCAATAATGTAGAGCACAATATCGGGATCCGTACCGCTCACCAGACCGCGCACAATGCCGAAGCAGTTTAGGTTTTGGCTTCTGAATTCGCCGGTTCCTAAGAGGGCAAACTTTTTGGAAAGCCCAATAATCTCCCCCTGCCCCGGGGCGATTGTAAGGCTGGCGGGTAGATTTGTAAGGCTTTGCGGATCCCAATCTTCCTCCTGAGCGCGCTTGCCTAAGTTGGACTCCATTTCGTGCACGGTGCCGATGATGCCGTCCGTCACGATGACTTGCCGCGGATCAATCGTCACGGGATTTGCCCCTTTATTTTCCGCGTAAACCACGATTCGCCGGGGCTTACTACCGTCCCCCGGTTGCGCGATATTGAAGATGAAAATCTCAAAATTATCATCAATCGTGGTAAACCCACCGCTCACTTGTTGTTCATTAAACGGCGCAGGTGGGTAGTTTGGCGCATACTCCGGCAGCAATAAATTCGTGGTGTAAAGCAATCCATCGCTGCGTGTAACGGGCCCGCTCCCGGGATAACCAAATTTCTCCGGCATATCTGAAACCAAAAAGTATGTTGTTTCCGGATCATCTTCCAACACGCCGGGCAGGATGGAAGCGGCACAGTTTGTACAGTTTTCAAACCCACCAATTTCCACGGTGGGCGCATTCATGGTGCTGGTGGGCGCCACAAATTCAAAGCGAACAGCATCGGCGGAAACAAAGCTGCTTCCGGTGGGTCGTCCTTCATCTGCCAATACAATACTACCGGATTCCCCTTGGTTGAAGGGGTAGCGGCCTAGGTAATTCCATTTGCCTTTGTTCAACTGCTGGTTGACTTTAATAGTAACGGCGCCTTCCGCATGGTTCACCGTGTACGGCGCAACCGGGGAATAGTTGAACGCACCGTTCCACCATGTGTAAACATCGTAGTAGCCTGCCGCGGGGAGCGTAGGAGTCCAGATTGCTTTGTCCTGACCTGTGCCGACTTGGTTGCGTAAACTATCAGCCCCTACAAAACCCGCAATGGCTGTTTGAGCAGTCCAGTTGGCACCTTCTGTTGAGAATCCCGGGCTAGAATTATCCACTATTACAATCTGGGCATTTGCCGCAAGCGGCAGCATTGCACCAAACAACAACAGATTCAGGCAATATCGCATTTTATCTATCATAATCAAAAACTTTTTAAGGGGTAATTTTTCGTGAATATAGAATCATTCCGTTGATTGACAATCCCTAATTGATGACGAACTTCACATTATTTGGCCTGAACAAAATTACAAAGAATGCCAATGCTTGACTCCCACCTTCTTTTTTCGGCCAAATAACCCAATAAATCAACAACAGGCGAGGAATAAACAGCTCACCCATGGTAAACTTCAAAGCTCTTTTTGGCGGTGCCGTACAAAACAACGCATCGGATATTCACTTGATGGAGGGTCAACAGCCCTTCTTTAGGATTCGCGGGGACCTAAAACGGGTGGAAACACAACCCCTTTCCCACAAGGATATGATGCAACTTTTGCGCGATATTTTGCCCCCACGCTTGCGCCATTCGCTGGAGGAAAACCGCGGCGTGGACAGCTCCTACCAGCTGGAGAATATTGCCCGATTCCGCGTTGTTGTTTATTACATGGATGGTAAACTTTGTGCCACTTTGCGCTCCATCCCCATTAAAATCCCCACCATTGATGAAATGAAAATGCCCGAGGTGCTGAAAAACATCTCCAAATTGCACCGCGGAATGGTGCTTGTCACCGGCGTAACCGGCTCGGGAAAATCCACCACGCTGGCCGCCATGATTCAAGAAATGAATATGCGCGAAGCGATGCGACTCATCACAATTGAAGACCCCATTGAATTTCGCTACACAAACATTAAAGCCGTCATTAGTCAGCGTGAAGTTGGTTCGGACGTTTTGAACTTTGGCGACGCATTGCGCCAAGCCTTGCGGGCTGACCCCGATGTGATTCTTGTGGGTGAAATGCGGGACGTTGAGACAATTCGTATTGCAATCAAGGCGGCGGAAACAGGGCACTTGTTGCTTTCAACGCTGCACACCACGGGCGCCGTGCATACCATTCAGCGGATTATGGGGAACTTTGCACGCGATGAACACGATTTGATTCGCGAACAATTAGCCCTGAACCTTGCCGCCGTTGTTACGCAGCGATTACTCAAAACCGCGGACGGTCGCGGCCGATGCGCAGGGCAGGAAATTCTGCTCATCAATGCTACAGCCAAAAAACTCATCGCCGATAACCGCGCCCCTGACTTGCAATCCGTAATGCAAAGCCGTGAGGACGGTATGCAAACCATGGATCAAGGCTTAGCGGACTTAGTGCGCAACAAACTTGTAACATTGGAAGAAGCCACGAAGTTTACGAACGACTACTACGCCTTGAAGCGCTTCATCTCGGGCATTATGTCTTCTGGCGACGCAGGGGGTATTTTGGGCTAAGTACGCGCCTGCGCCGCGAATCGCCCTGCAATGCATATGGTTGACCTCACAAACCCCGCTTCGCCTATCCATGTACAAGTAGAAATCCTTCCCCACGGGGAGGATATTCCGCTGCCGTTTTTTGCCACGGACGGCGCCGCCGGTGCTGATGTTTACGCCGCTGTTACGGACCCCATGGTGGTTCAGCCAATGGAAGTTGCTTTGGTGCCGACGGGGCTGAAAATGGCAATCCCCCTTGGGTTTGAAGTTCAGGTGCGGCCCCGCAGCGGGCTTGCGTTGAAAAAGAAAATCACCCTGCTGAATACGCCCGGCACCATTGACTCGGACTACCGGGGTGAAGTGCAGATTATCTTGATGAATTTTGGCACTGAGCCTTTCCGCATTGAGCGTGGGGACCGCATTGCCCAGTTTGTTTTGGCCAAAGTTGAACGCCCCGTTTGGCAGGTAGTTCCCTCCTTGGGCGAAACCCGCCGCGGCGAAGGGGGCTTTGGCTCCACCGGCATAAAAGACGAAAACACGGATCCGGATGTTGAGGTTGTACCCGGCGCTGAGGAGAACAACCCCATAAGCCAAGAGGAGAATAAGCCTGAAAGAATTTAATACTGATTCCACACCCGCTGAAACGGTTTCCCAAGGAGAACAAAAAATCTTGGGCCTTGTGCTTGCCCATCCCGCTCATGATCCCGTTTACGAAGGCATTCGTGAAGCGTTCAACAGCTTGGGTTGGGTTGTGTGTGCCATTGTACCGCCCCACGCCCAAAAAGAATACACCGCTTGGAAGCAAGTTTACCCCAACACCCACCAGTGCGAAGTTCTGGAAGAAACCCTGAGTGAAGCGGAAATTCCCGCCGCTGTTGCCTCGCGCTTTGGTCGCACCCTAGACCTGATCATTTACGACGACTACAAAGGCCGGCCTGAGATTTTTGCCTCGGTGCGCTCCCGTTGTCCGCTTCTCCTGATTGCCCACAATGTGCGCCGGGCCCTTCAGCCGATTGAGGGGAAAGGCTTCCAATCTATTGAGTTGAACCGCCCCCGCCGAAACGGCTTACGCCGCCTGGATGGGTTGCTTGTTCTTAGCGATACAATTGCCCAATATGCCCAAGAACAATTCAAGCCCGCCCGCCCACTGCTTTGGATTCCCGATTCCGTATTCTACCAAAACCTGGCGTTCAATGAAAACCACAACACGCCAGACGCGCGCTTTACAATCGCCGTGCCCGGCAACCTGACAAAAGAGCGCAAAGATTTTCCCCCGGTGCTGAAAGCCTTAGCTAAACTCCGCACGGAAAACCGCCGAAGAATGAATATTCGCTTCATCGGCGGCATTGGCGATGAATCCGGAAAAGAAATTGCTGACGAGCTTGAGGCGCTAAAGCAAGACGGCGTTCCCCTTACTTATTCCCGCACAATGCTCACGGATTTAGAGTTTGAAGAGCAAATGCGGGGCGTAGATTTGCTGATTCAGCCGGTGCCACAAACCGTAGCGGTAGATGGTTTTTTAGAAGAGTACAACCGCACAAAAATCAGTGGTACCGTAGGGCACCAAATTCGCCGAGGACTTCCCGTGCTGCAGCCCAAATGGTGCCCGGCGGATCAGGCATTCGCCAGCAGCACGGGGTTCTATGAATCTGCGGAGGAATTGCTGGAAATCTTAGACCGCCTTTTCCGAGAACCCGCAGAGCTTGCCGCCCAAAAGGAGCTTGCCTTGGAAAATGCGCGGCAGTTCTCCCCTGAACGCATTGCAAAACACATTCAAGAAACAATTCTAAGTTCCTTTTCCTTAGATTGATCCCACACAATTCCAACAATTTTCCTATGGGAATCCTCCAAAAAAAAGACCTTTCCAGTGAATAATCCCCCCTCACCCAACCAGCCACAAACTCCCCAAACGCCGGGCAACAATCAGGGAGAAAAAGCCCCGAAACGTAAACGGTGGCGCCTTCCACTTTTACCTTCACTTGTTGTTTTCTGCCTCTTCTATTGGGCGTTTATCCTTTATTTGGAGTATAATGCTAAGCGCGAAATTGAAAAAACGTTTGCCGGTTTACTTACTTGCTCCAGTGTGGATATTCAGGTGTTCAATGGTATTGTGGTGTTTAATGGTTTAGTCTTTAATTCCCCGCTGGAAAACACACCCCCCGTGCCGATGGCCGTTATCAAGCAGCTGAGGCTGACGAATCTCTGGTCGTCCTCCTTTTCCGGGAACCAATCCGTGGAATTTGAATCCGCCAGCACCGAGATCAATCTTGTTAAAACCGCCGACGGCCGCCTTAACATTAGCGAGTTTGATCGGTTTATTGATAAACTGGAAGAGGAAAAAGACAAAGACAAAAGCAAAGATAAAGACAAAGATAAGGATGATAAAACGGACGACGAGGAGGATGTTTACACGATTGGCAGTTTGGTTGTAAAGGACGTGCAAATACGCCTGTGGCGCCAAACGGAAGATTCCTCGTGGTCCACCACCCTTCTTACTTGGGACCGACTTTCCATGCAAAACATCACCACGGATGCTGAGAATAAAAACCCTACTGCCCTGCAATTCACGAATTTCATTCTGGATTTTGAGGGCAAACAATCTGCTGATAACTCCCAAGCTGCATCCGCGCCCCCTGCCGATGGGCTGCAAATCCCGCTTCTGCAAATCCCTGCCGTGCAGGCCAAGCTGAAGCTGGCTGTTGAAAACAACCAGCCGAACCACGTGGAATCACTCAGGATTTACAATCCGCAAATAACCCTTAACGCAACAGAGAAACCCTTTGCCCACAAAGAGCTTGCAGCCTTTTTGCAGGATTATTTTGATGAACCCGAGGAATTCCTGAGCAAAAAGCAACAAAAACAGCTCGCTAAAGCAAAATCAGCAGCCAAGAAAAACACCGAAGCAAAATCCACAGAAGGGGCTTCGCCAATCAGCGAAAAGCCAGAAGCACGGTTCAACGATGTGCAGCTCATCAACGGCCTGGTGCGTTTGAATGCAGAAACCCCAAGGGAATTTACCAACATTCAGGCAACGGTAAATTGGCTTCCGGGTAATGAAAAACAGCTCAAGCTTTCGGCTTCTACCCCAGAACTTAAACGGGCCTTATCCCTTGAACTAAATAGCCAAGGCTCCCCTTGGACTGGCGAGGATGGCCTGTTAAGCGGCAATTTAAAGTGTCGTGAATTCCCGCTGGTTGAGGTGCTGGATGTTGCGGAATTACAACGTACCAAGCCCAATTTTCCGCTGTTAAAAGCGGGTTTGCTGACGCTTTACTTTTCCTTTGAAATTACCCCCACTGCTGGCTCTGGAACATTCGAAATTGAGATGAACAAGATTCAGCTTACGCCGGATCGCCGCCCCCTGCTGGAACGCTTTCAACCCGCTGGCGTTGCTGGGGTTGTACAAAGCCTGTTGCCCAGCAGCAATTCTCAGCAAATTCCCAACACCAAAGCCGAGTTTTCAACAACTTGGGATGATCCCTCCCTCTTGGTGTTGTACGCAGAATTCACAAAAGCCCTGCAATTAGCCCGTGCTTCAGCCGCGATGAGTGATTCAAAATAATGTATAACGAAAAAACGAAAGATAATTCCCAAATCTTACTTCAATAACCAGAATCATCTACGAAAAACTGTGAGTTATTCACAACTTTCTAACGAATTAAGTATTGACCGCCTAGTAACTTTCCCCTAGCAAAAGTACAACGCTAAGAAAGGAGGTGTCCCATTTGAAATACGACTGTACTAGCGAGGTGGCTGAGTCCTGATAAAGGGCAAGCGTGTATTGGAAAGAGTACTATCCGAATCGCCTCTGCGATCAGGTAAACTCCCTCAGTCACCGCTTCACCACACGAATGCAACCGCCCCACCAAGAGCCCTTGAGCATTTGGTGGGGCGGTTTATTTTTACAAGTATGCAAACCAGCTGAAATGAATCGCTTTCAAAAACTCAAAAGTGAAGGTGAATGATTTTCGGTCAGATGACTGAAAATCGTCCTTAAAGCAAATATTAGAATAGTACGCTAACATGAGCTTAATATTACTAAACCTGTTTATTGAAATTCTAAATAAAGAAAAATCAATATTCTAAGCGTGTGCAATAAATAAAAAATTAAGTCGGCACAAAACCTTCTTATTTACAAAAAAAAAGTCTTTTTGGAATAATGAAGGATTTCTGATGAAGAACGTTCAGCTGCAGCCCATTGGCAAATCTGTACAAGTTAAAACAAACGAACGCGTTCTGGATGCAATGCTTGCACAAGAGCTTAATGTCTTGATGGCTTGTGGCGGCAAAGGCCTTTGCGCAACCTGCCACGTTTGGGTGGATGAAGGCCAAGATCAACTCACCCCCATGTCTGCCAGAGAAAAACGAACCTTAGCCCGAGTTAGCGGGTGCGACGACCGTTCCCGCCTCTCATGCCAAGCTAAGATTTTGGGCGAAGGCGTTGTGGTTCGCTTGCCAGACGGCTTGTTCATTGAATCCACCAAAGATCTTGAGTCCCTTATTGGTCAACGCTCCAAAACCAACATTCTTCACCCAATTGATGGGCGAATTCTTGTTGAAAAAGGAAAAATTATCACGCGTAGTAGGATCATGCAGCTAGAGGAACTTGATATCGATATGGATCGCCTGAGAAAAGAAGCCGAGACAATCTAACAACAACTCTAACAGAATGTTTGAAATTGAACACTTACAGAACAGAAAGTTATTCAAACCAAAAACTTAACCCAATTCAGGAGAAATAATACAATGTCCATTAGTATGAACGAAGGCGGAAACAACAAAATCCTGCACCCCTTTTACTCCTTAGCAGACTACATGAAGCATGACCGCGAGGCTGGCACCATGCACCTTGCAACGGGTGTGCGCGGCATTCAAGCAACGGAAGATTTTATCGTGGGCTTGCAAAGTGGCTTGGAAGAGGAAGTGGGCGATGCAGCAGGAATGGTCATGTACAAGGCCGGTTTTGAGTGGGGAATGCAAGACATGAAGGCATTTGAAAAACGGTTTGAAGAAGAGTACGGCGGCCGCACAAAAATGAGCGAAGCCAACATTATGTTTGTGCTGGAAACTTGGTGGTGGCCCCTGACAAGCGAAGGCTGGGGAACCTGGAACATCGACTTCTCTCAGCGTAAGCAGGGCCTTATATTTGTAGACTTGTTTGACTCTGCTGTTGCAAAATCCCTCGGCAATATTGGCAAACCTGTTTGCCATATGTACGCCGGCTTGTTGGCGGGGATTTTCACCTACTTCTCCAAACGTGATCTTTCTTCCATCGAAATTCAGTGCTACGCCATGGGCGAGGACTTTTGCAAGTTCCTTGTGGGCGGAGAAAAACGCGTGAACGCCGCAAGCTTCTGGGTGGAAGAAGGTGCCAGCGCCGATGAAATTCGTGATAAAGTTTCCTAACTCATTCACCGAATAATTTACATCCTTACCTCGACAAATTTGCAACACCTGCGGAGCGAATCAGAAGATGAAAAACAGACGTTTACTGGATTCAAATCCTGAAATTTTGAGCATGCTTGAAGCCGTTCTGGGCCCACCCACGGGCACTGTTCCCTGGAGCCTGGAGGTTGTTGCACCGGCGGGGCGAAGAACAGGCCCACAAGGCTTACAAAATAACATTAAAACGGTTCGAGATTCCGCAAACAATAAAAACGTTTCGTTGGATCCCGTTCCTGTGGCAGAGCGTAAAGCCGCCACAAACGCCAACAAAGCAGCGGCAAAATTCAAGCAAGCAAAAGAAATGGTGAGTGCCAAAAGCATTCAGCTTCGCGAGCAGTTGGCGGTTTCGGTAAACGGCTTTTTCAGTCAGGTAACGTGGGATGGCTCCTTAGCGGCTTCGCCCCAAGTTTCTTCAACCACTAACTCTGCCATGCACCCAACTGCCGGGGGCCTTGCCGAACTTGGGCAAACCCTTGAAGAAGCCTTTGGTGAACGCATTCTTTCTTCACCGGTTTCAGGTTTTTTCGCTGGTGTTAAGTGGGACGGCAGCGGCGGCTTTGTTGCCCCCCAACCCGTTGCCAGCCGCGCCGGTAATCCTTTCAAGCAAAAACACCCAACAGGAAATGTTTCCGTGCTTTCCCTTGAACCAAAGGTGGAGGAAAAATCAGCTCAGTCGTTATTCAACGATTTTGGGTTCGATTGATCACCTACATCTACCATCAATAGTACCGTGTCCCTTAAATTCTTCTGAAACTTTACTCCCCATTTACAATGCAAAGGTAATCTCCCCATGAGCAATCAACCACTCCCCATTTTGGCCGACGAACTTGTCCCCAATTGTTTTGATCCTGAAACATACCTGTCCCTTGACATGCGCACCGGTGTGATTCGCAACCGGTTCGGTACGAAATCCATTTTGCTTTCGGGCTTTCTTTTGCGCGGGATTTACATTGGTTTGAAAAACGAATGCGGCCCCGCTTGGAAGTTGGTGTTGCGCAGCTGCGGTGAAATTTGGGGCGAAAAATTTGCCCAGCGTTTCCTGAACGAAATCAGCGAATTCTACGGCCAAGATTTGGAGTCCATGAGTATGGCTCGCTTCAAAGCTTGTGTTGAGGAATACTTTGCCACCGCTGGTTGGGGAAAAGTAAACATTGATTTTTCTATCATCAACAAAGGCCTTATTCAAGTGGAAGTAGAAAACCCAATCTTGGGCGAGCTGTTTGAGGACGTTGGCGAGAAATGCGATGTTTTGTTTGAAGGCGTTTTCAAAAAACTATTCTCTAAAATCAGCAAGCAGGAACTTGATTGTTACGAAACCCAAAGTGTTGCGGAAGGAGCCCCAACCTCGGTATTCCTGATCGGCGCGGCGGACAGATTTGAGGATATTCCCGAGTGGATTGAAGAGAAAAAACTTAGCCACGGCAACATAATTGAGCGTTTGGAACGGTCAGCAACACAACAGCTTGAATAAACTCTCATTCACAATTAATCTTCATATTAAACAATTCGCTGAATAAAAATCCTTTTTGAGTTTACTGAAATGTTACACCTGCTACCGCCCGAACTAACTGAACGCTATGAACCGGCCGACATCCTTGGCTACGGGGCATTTGCTATGGTGGTTAAAGCGCGTGACAAAACTAACAACCAAATGGTGGCGATCAAGCATTTACAAACGAAGCAGGGCGATAAGAAAAAATTCTTCCGCGAGTTAAATCTTTCCACCCGCTTACGCCACCCAAATATTGTTCGTTGTTTGGATGTATATGCCAGCAACGATCAAAGCAGTGACATGGTTTTTGAATTCGCTGACCAAGGGATGCTGAGAACGTATTTGCCCGAAGGTGAACCCTTTGATTTTGCCCAAACACTAAAGGTAATTGCAGATATTGTGCTGGGCCTTGATTATGCCCACAGCCAAGGCGTTGTGCACCGGGATCTTAAGCCGGAGAACATTTTGGTTTTCAGCAATCCTGAAAAAAAAGATGAACTCATTTACAAAATCGCAGATTTCGGCGTGGCAAAATTATTGGGCCCCAGCAAGAAAACCGCCACCAGTATCGGCTCCCCCTCATACATGGCGCCGGAACAATTTTATGATTCCTATGACCTCTCCTCTGATGTGTATGCCGTGGGGATTATCTTCTACGAACTCATGCACGGCTTTGTGCCCTTTAGCGGAAGTGCGGCGGAAATCTTTAAAGGGCACCTTGAAGGAACGCTGAATTACCGCGATGAGTTGCACCCGGAAATCAAAAAACTCATTCACGAAATGCTACTTAAAACCCCCGGCGCACGACCCAAGGCAAAAGAGGTTTTTCAACGGATTCAAAAAATCGCCCAAACGTTTGATCTTCAGCTTGATGCTCAACTTTCGGACACACCTGACGAACTGATTACTCGCGATGAAGAAAAAACCACAGGCTTCAGTATTTTCTCTGACTTTGATGGCGATGATTCCACCATCGCAAATTCAACCACAACCCCTTCAACGAATTTGAGCGACACAACCGCAGCCACTCACGTTGAGTTTCAATCAACCCCTCATGCTTCAAAGCACCCAACCGAAGTAAGCCCAAAAACTACGGCCGCTTCAATTGATCTTCAACCGCAATCAGAACACTTTGATCCATCAAGAATCACCACGCTTTCGGAAGATCTTTTAGCGGACGATGACGATGCCAATGAAGGCATTCTCTTCCCCGGGGAAGAACCCCGGCAGCACACGGTAAGCTCCACGATTCCAACACCGGTTCAATCAATAACACAACCGAGTGCAGCACAAGATGAGAGCTTCAGTTTGTTTGATGATTTTCCCGGGGCGGATATTGACGAACCCTTACCCACCCTACAGCATAAGCAAGTGGCAAGCACTGCTGCTAACACTTCAGCGAACACCTACCCAACTGCGCCGCAGACCGAAGCTGAAGATGAGCTTGAGGAAGAATCCTTATTTGACGATGCATTGCTTGGCCCCCGTTCCGTTCAACCTGAGGGCGCTGGAAAGCCCGCCACGCTTGCCGAACGCATTCCCCATGAAGTCCATTATGTTCAAAGCGATGATGCATTTTTTGACGGCTTTGCTGATGAGGATGAATTCAGCGGCAAAGTGCTAACAGACCTCACCACGCTACAAAAAGCAAAGCATGCGAACTACGGGCGATTTGTGCTGCAAAAAAAATGGTCGCGCGCAATCGATCGTAAAACCCTTGGCCTGATGAACTTGGAAGACAACCAAGATCTATTGATGATTATTCCCGGTAAAGGCCTTCAAGAAATCTTGCCCGGCGGCAAGAAAGGCAAGCTCATCTACGAAGGGGAATACGAACTGCTTGGGCAACCAATCCTTGGGCACGTTTGCATGATTCGCAATCAGGCGTTCTGCGTCATGCAGCGCGGCGAGTTCTATGAGTCCGATTGGAAGTTTGAAGACGAAACCCTAAACTTGGCCATTTCCCATGATCTTACAACGGTTGCAAGTTTTGCAGGCTCCACGGTGACATGCCGCCGGTGGGGCGGGAAACTTCTTTGGACGGGCCAATTTGACCGCACAGGGAAGGCGATTTTCATCTCCTTTAACTGCGACGGCAACCTGATGATTTGCTCCTACATGGGCGAAGACCAAGCCGTGCACTTTTTTGATCAAGACGGTGAAAGCCTTGCCCGCTTTTGGATGGATGCACCAATAGTTTCCGCAACCCCCCACCACGACCGCATTGGCCTTTGGGTGATTACCCAAACCGATGACGATGTGTGCATGCTTTACAATGTTACACAGCAACACAAGCGTGCCATTTGCGCGTTGGAAAAACCGTTGCACAACTTAAAGGCAAGCCGTGATTGGCTAGCCGGCTTTGATGATAATAACCAACTGCACCTGATTGATCTTAGCGTGGGCCTGGTAATGCCCCTGAGCGAAGTGAACGGAACACCGATTGATGTAGCCGTGGGTAAAACAACGAACGAGCTTTATATTCTTACCACACAAGATCAAGTAATGCGCTACGTTACGGCCTTAGAGATTGGCTTTCAAGATAGTGATTCTCGGGCAATCGCCAAACTCGATTCGCAATCAACTGATGATGAATCCTACGTAACTCAAAAGAATAGAAAATCAGATCAAGAACCAGAGGCTTTGTTTGCATCATGAAAATTGGCATTCTTAGAACAACATCATCCCTGAAGGCCGATGCCGTTGCGCGTCATGTTTCAACCGCCCTTGCACAACGAGGCGAAACCGTGGTTCACCTGCTTAGCAGCGGCGAACCCGCAGCGGAACCTGTTCAGGGCAACTACCCGAACTACAGGGTACTACAAGGGGGAGTTGAAGCGGCAAAAACCGCCGCCGGTAAAGTTGATTCCCTTGCAACAAATGGCCAGTGGGTAGTGTTTGAAGTTTCTGTTCAACAGGGCGCCGCTGCGATTGAACAACTGGCCAGCAATGCAGATCAATTGCTGCTTTGCTATGAGGATTCACCTATGTCCCTCAATAGCCTTACAGAGTTATTGCAACCATTAGCTAAACTGAAACAAGCAAATCAATGCCCTCCCATTCGAGCGTGTTTAGTGACGAAAGAATCCCAGGCAGAGGAATCAATCAAAGAGCTTGATGCTGCCTGCGGAACGTTAGCCACTATTCAAAATTTGTACCCCGCCTTGCACAAAGTTGGAAGCCTTTCCCAAACCGAAGAATTTATTCAAGCTGTGCAGCAGGATTCCTCTGTTATTGCAAAAAACCCGACGAACCCCGATGCGGAAATCTTTCGAACAATTGCCTCGGATTTAGCCCCCGGTGAAAAGGGGGACGGTGTTGTTCGCCGAGCGCTGAAGCGCCACAGCAAAGGCAAACCACCCGCACCAGACTCGCTCTTTGATCTAATGCAGGATAAATTACAATCCCTCTTCGGAAAATAAAATCCCCCTCTACCACGCAAACCGAGATCAATCTTAACCACCACCAATCACATTCGCCAAATATCATTGAATTATCCACACTCTCTGCAGGAGAATTACCACCATGGAATTTACACTCAAACAACTTATCGATCAAACTCGCCAGCGCTTAATGTCCGACCAAGAAATTCTTTTGGCGGAACGGCGCGCGCGCAGAATTGAGTTAGGCTCGTCCAGCTTAGAAAAATGGGACAAAGTAGAATCGTCCCTCATTAGTACCAGTGTAAAGAAAGCTGCCGAAGAGTGCGGAGAAATTTCTGCGGAGGACGTTGAGTTTCTGGAACAGGTTTTGGTGATTTCGCTGCGCCAAGTTGCTTTCGCTGCTGGTGCAGACGATGCCACTCGTTTGGCGAAAAACTTGGATTTCGTTTTCAAAGCAATCTGGAAGCAAGGGATCTCAGCACGGTTGGTTTCCCTTTCTTTTGAACACTTGCGCGACCAACTTAAATCCGCCTTCCCCGTTGCCGAGTTCAACCAAGTGGACCGCATGACCCGCTTCGCTCATCTCGCGTTAGTGTCCCTCGCCTCGTACAGCGAAAATCATGAAATGGTGACACAGCGCTCCTTGCACGATTTATTCACCTCCTACCCAAAATGGGAAACCCAGGATCCCAGCTTACGGCGTCGCTTGGGGGCTTTTGCTGAAAGCCTTATGACTTCCAGTTCAAGAAGCCTGCTGCCAGACGGCGCGGACCAATTAACGGACTTGCTTTACCGCACCGCTGAGAAAACGAAAAAAGATAAAGTGTTCGGCCAGGCCGTTGTGGAGCTAATTCCCCTGTTGAATGAAAACATGAGCGGGCCAGACTTAAACCGTTACCACCTAAAAACAAAAACCGTTTGGTTTCAGGTGATGACTTACCTTAAAATCTCCGCCAGCTTGAACCAAACGCGCGACGCCATTTGCCAAAGCATTTGGAAAAAACTTTCCGAAGCCAACAAGAATGCCTTTCCAGATTTGAAGGAAGCAGAGAAAAACATTAAAGCAGATTCCATTGAATTGCTGAAAGCCTGCTGCCTTACATTAGCTCCCGGCGGGATTCATTTATACCACACAGAAATGAAAACCCTAGATCAGCGTTTATACCGCTACAAGTTTGATGAGCAAGTTGTACATCAGTGGCACACGCTGCTCCATGAAGAGGCGCTCCGCATTATGGGGGCGGAGTTGTTCGGCGAAATTTCCGCAACGTTAGAGCAGAGCATTCAGTTCCTTTCAGTCTCCGCAGACTTTGCAACAAAGCGCCCTGAAATTTTAGTGGAAGTTGCAGGCAAACTCGCAGAGGAATTTCCTGCGATTTTCGAGAAAAAAGAACGCTACCTTGCCTATGTTATTCGCGACCACGAAGCTTTGTTGGATTCCGTTTACCTGACGTTGCTCCCTCATAGCGAAATGCTGACTTTGGGCCGCATTGCAATCTTCGGCGACGTGTTGATTGCCGATAAATTTCCTAAGAAGTTGATGAACCGTTCCTTTGAGCTGCTTGAAGAAGCTGTGGCTAGCAAGTTTACGGATCGCATCTCCGGCCTAATCAACCCACGCCTTTCAGCGTGCATGCGCTACTTCCGTGTCACTGTGGAACTTGCCACGGCGGAAGATAAACTCCTGAAAGATGCATCAGATCAGATCATTGAAAAATACAAGTCCCAAATCATTGGGTTTGGAAACGGCGAAGAAAAAGTTCGCCGCGACGCCAGAACATTTTTCCGCTCGGCTCTTGCCTCCATTATTCCGGGCAACGAGTTTGACTTAAATTGGGGACACGATGTGCTTTACGAGGTTCTTCAGGACCGCCAGTTCAACGCTGAAATGATGAACGAACACATCGCCAGCCTGATTGCCTCGGTAAAGGCAAACCTAGATGCCGATACATGCCAGTGGTTAGTGCCAATCCTGCAGCGCAGCCAAAAGTTCACGATTGCCGCCTGCGCGCTAGCCCCCAAGGAAGAAAAAATTATTGATCAAACCGTGAAAACAATTCTGGAAAAACACCCACAAATCAAACTCAGCCACTCTTCCGCACACCGCCATTTGAGCCGGGACTTTACACGGTTGTTCCGCTTTAGCCTGCTCTCATTATTTGGCAAAGGCCAAATGCAAATGGCAGAAAACCTTACAATTTTCCGCGATGTAATTGCCTCAGAACAACTTTCCGTCAGCTACATTCGTGATTGCTATCAGGGAATTAAAAACGCCCTGAAGTTGCAACTCAGCGAAGAAGCATCAGCCATTTGGCTTAGCGTCCTTGAGCCTTCAACCCAGGCAATTATTGCTACTACCGAGGTAATAGATCGGGAGGAAACATTGCTCGCCATTGTTGATAAGCAGTGCGAAGGGCAGGAGCCAGCGGATGCACTGTTGCTGCAACAAGTGGCTGATCTTTGCCTAAGAGTTGGCCCGCTAACTTGCTTCGCAGGCGGCGAAGCACTCTTTGCCCAGCACCTAAGGGTAAAGGCTATTCAGGCAACCGCCTCATCAACAATGACCGCCGCTACCATTTGGAATATGCTGAGCGAATTACACAAAGGTGCGGAGAACTTCCTAGAAGGCAATACCGCTACAATCATGGTAAGAGCAATTGATTGCGCCCGCAATTACTTGGCCCTGCAGGTTTCCGTTTCCAGCGTGGAATCAGAAGTGCTTCGCGACGCCGTGAAAAAAGCCGTTACAGCTGCTGGCTTGAATGGCAATTCGGAAATGCTTTTCCACCAAGACGGTCGCCAGTTGCTTCAAGCTTCGCTTCTTGCACTGCTTCCCGGTACAAATGCAGTAAGCGAGCAAATTTACCAAACACTCTCCACCATATACCAACACCACCGCACCGGCAACCAAGGGGTTATTACCTCCACGCTGGAGCACCTAAAGCAAAGCTTTCAGCAACACTTGAAGCACGGCCCCGTAAATGAACTGAACAATCAAATGGATACATTCGTAAAACGCTTGGCGGCATAATTCAAACAACTCAACCGCCCGGTAACGTGTGCAACTAAACATAAGCAACAGCTACAAATAGAACCCTTTTTACCACCATTGAGTTTGATCCCAGTAGATCTTTAGGAGATAAATACCATGAACGCTGAATTACGCACAATTAGCCAAGAAATTCTGAACCGCCCCATTCAACAAGGCGACATTGAAACCTTGAAGGAACACAGCAAACGCATTCGATTAGGTGCATCAGCAACGATTCAGTTTAAGGATGGTCAGGGGAAAATCATCGATCGCACAGTGCGTGAAATCTACGAAAAGTACCCCGAAAAACTCCCTCTTTACCGCGATTGCGAAGCCAAAACTGCGAGGGACATGCACCTCGTTTTAGGGTATTGCGTTTACTCCTTGCTGCTGGATGATCATGACTACGCCAAGGAGCGCATGCTTTATTGGTTTCGCACGGTGCTGAAAAATTACGAATTTGGTGACAGCTTTATCGCCGATTGCTATGAAGTCCTAAAGGGCAACGTAGCAAAGCACCTCGGTGAAACAGAAAGCGCCGCCATGAATCACATGATTGACGAATCAGTCTCCATTTTTGTAAATTAGTATTTTGGAAAACATTGTTTCCAATATACCCTTTTTAGCCCCACAAACAATGAAATTGAAAACATGAGTTTCCCATGACTGAAGAATACGTTTCAACCGAGCTCATAGAGATGCTACACGATCTTGGCATTCTTTCCCGCGAAGAACTGTCGGCAGCGATATTCGAGGCTCAGCAACAATCCCTCAGTATTTGGAAACACCTGAAGCAAACAAATCGCTTGTCGCAAAAACAATCCGATACGTTAGATATGTGCCAAAAAGGGTACATTCCGGTCAAGGTTGCCAAAATCACCCTAGGGATGAATCAACAAGCACCCCCAAAAAACGAGACAAAGACCGTTCCCGCAAATACGGATCAAACGGTGGAAAGCAAAATTAAGGAACCCGCTAATCAACAAAAAAAATCCCCCCAAAGTTCAGCCACACTAACACCCAAACCCCTGATTGATACAAAAAACCCCGCACGGGATTTTAGCTCCTACCTGAACACGCCCGCAAAGAAGAGCGCGCCTGAAGTTGAAACCGTTGTGGAAGCACTTGAACCTTCCGCACAAATTGAGCAACCAACCACACCACCTGTAGCAGAGCAAAATAAACCCGCTAAAAAAGACTCCGATTGGCCCACCAAAAACGCCCGCGTTGTTTTGGATGAAAACGCTACGGACGAGGAAGAGCTTGAGTATGCGGATGATTCAATCGCCTTTAAGCTCAACCCCATGAGAACTCCCCCACCGCTGAAGAGTCCTCCGCAGCGCAACCCAGCAGAAACTGATTACGGATCTTTTCAAGAAACAACCCATCAGGATGCCACCCACCAAGATACTACCCACCAAGGCAAAAGCAAACAATCAGCGTTTAATAATCTATCAACTTCACCCCTCAGTTACGGCGACAATTCCGATGATATGCGGAAGTTTTTCCCTAATCGGCAAAACAGGAGCTCCCACGAGCACGCCCCTCAAACAAGCAATACAACCCGCGGGAGCGACAAAAAGCAGCGCACGGATTTATCCTACCTGGTAGGCCGCAAAATCAGCAAGTTTCAACTTTCCACCCAACTGGGTAAAGGCTCCGCCGGCACTGTATTTTTGGCCCACCACGCCGCCCTGAATATGCCTGTGGCAATCAAGATTCTGGATCCCAACTTGGCCAAGCATTACCCTGAACTAATTAACCGGTTCATGCAGGAAGCAAGCTCCGCCGCACGCATCAACCACCCCAACGTGATCCGCGTGTTGGATTGCGATTTTGTTGAAGGCTTGTACATTATTGTGATGGAATACGTGGATGGTATTTCACTCTCAGAGCTTATTCAAATGAACGGCGCCCTGAGTGAAGACCGTGGGTTGAAGTACATTCTCTCCGTTGCTGAGGGGTTGGAAGCCGCCTACCAAGTGGGCATTGTACACCGGGATATTAAGCCCGCCAATATTTTGATCACAAAAACCAAGCAAGTACGCATTGCAGATATGGGCCTTGCCCGAGCGATTAAGGATAATAACATCTCCGATACAGCCCACGGCGTGGGCCTTGGCACGCCGCAGTACTTCCCCCCAGAGCAAGCCCGCGACGCCGCAAGCGTGGATCACCGCAGTGATATTTATGCCCTGGGTATTACGCTGTACGTGGTGCTTTGCGGTGAACTCCCGTTCAAAGCAAAAAGCCTGAGTGAACTGGTTCGCCAGCACGAGAATGAATACGCCATACCCCTAAACGTTGTGAATCCGGGAATCACCCAACGCACCACAAACCTTGTGATTACCATGATGCAAAAACACCCGGACGACCGATACCAAACTTACGAAGCGCTGATTCAAGCGATTCAATCTTGCATTGTGGAATGCCAAACGCGGTCTGATGATATGGGCTCAGGCACAAGCCGCTCCAGCTTTTCCGTGTTGGACCGCCTTGGTAATCTCTTCAACAGAAAAACCTAACACGCCCACAGAATCGGTATCGTCTGCCTTATACATGATCACCTCTGAGTTCATTTGCCCAAGCTGCGGCCAGCAATTGGCAGTACGCCATTCAATCAAGGAAAAACCAGCTCCTGTTTGCCCGGAATGCAAGGAACCCATGGTGCGTGAAATCACGGGCGGCGGCGGGCCCATTATCGTTCAAGGCGGTAAGCTTAGTTCAGGAGTGGAGGCAAAAGTCTCAGAAAAAGACCGGGCCGATATGCACCACGCGAAGGATATTGCGGCGAAAATCAAGTCATTTGCTCAACCAAAAACCCAAGAAGCCTTCCTTAAACGCGAATCAATCGCCGGGGAAACCCAGCCCGCAAAACCCGGTACACGGGTAAATTCCGAAAACAAACCTCCCAAAAAATAGCCCCTAGGCTTTTGATTCCCCCTTAAACCAAGGGTTGCGCTTGCCTTGCTTCCGCCCATGTGGAACTCAATAAACCATTACGATTATTGATGGATCATGAGGTGCCAAGCGCTTGGAACTACCGAAAGCAAACGACCCCAAATCACCACCGATTAAGCCAGATCAAGCGGCCCCCGAACGCTCCTCTTTGCCAGAGAGCCCTTCGAAATGGGCCTTACTCCCTGAAATTCTTCTATTCACAATCATTGCTGCCTTTCTGCGATTTTACGATCTTGCCCTTGCAGGGCTTTGGAAGGATGAAGTCGCCATTTTTTTTGACGCGCTAAACGGTACCAACGAAACCGTGAGCAGCGCACATCAATTTCACCTTTCGGTTGTGGGGTGGTTGCTGAACAACGTGGGCGATTCGCCCTGGGTTTTGCGCAGCTGGGGCGCTGCGCTGGGTACTCTTGCCGTGCCAGTTCTCTACGGCGTGGGGTACCTGATAGAAGGCAAAAAACTAGGGCGCATGATAGCTCTTGTGGCGGCCTTCAGTCCGTTTCTGGTGTTCTACTCTCGCGACGGAAACTACTACGGCGCCATGACGTTGTTTGCCAGTTTGCAACTGTTGGCGCTCGGCTTGTTCCTCCACAAACAGCGAATTCTTGCGGTCGTCATTTTACTTACCACGGCCCTTGCAAGTCACTTTAATCACCCGTTTGCCTCGGTACTTTCAGTATACGCAATTGCCATGGTTGGGCTTCTCGCTGCGTTCGAGGTTTGGCAGAATCGAGCAGCCCTAAAGAAACTTCTGACGCCAAAAACAATTGCCATTTCAATTCTTCCCATTCTTTGCAGTTTAGCAGCCATGATCTTTATGATCCGGAAATTTGGTTCTGCGTTGGAAGTTTTAAAAAGCAAACTAAGCTTTGGGGAAAGTTTGGAAAATGCTGAACCTGGACTAAAGTTTTTCAACAACCTTTCGGCCTCCATGTTGGGGAGTTACTTCAGGCCCTTTGGGTATGAAACCTTGATCACGGTGATCAGCTACGTACCCCTTGTGTTTGTGATTGCGGGATCATTTTTTTGCACCTCAAGATTGTACCATGCACTGAAATCAAAAAACCAACTCATGGGTGAAGCGCGGCACCAAATTTACCCCGGGATTTTGTGTGCTGTTTTCAGCATTAGTTTTATTTCAGCACTGATTGTGATTTTCAACGTAAGTTACCGAACATTTAACATTCGCTACTTTGCGTTTTTAGTTCCCGGGCTGATGATTCTTATGGGGTTCGGCATTCATAAAATAAGCGAACTTGCATCCACCAAATTCCCAAAATTCCCGCTTCAACACTTGGCACTTGCAAGCATCATTTCATTCTATATTGCGCTACTTGTGCCGATGTATTCACCGGCAACAGCAAACTACAGAATGCTTGCACAGCGCCTTTCAGAGCAACGAACCAGTGACACTGTCATTCTGCTGCCCACTACGGAGGAGCTTAGCCAAACGCGATTTTACTTTGATGAAGAAATGAACAATCAAACCGATATAGTGCAAATTCGAGCCTACCACGATCACGCTGCTGGCAATTGGATTCCCTACTACGTGTACGGAAAAGCCGACGTCGTCATCGCTTCTGCTTGGCGCCATTGGCGGCTTACCAACTATTGGGGGCGCGTTCAAACATTGTTCAAAACAGTGTTCGAGGGGTTCTCCATTCACGGCTACAATCAGGATGCACGCCTGCTTCACTGGGATTTGTACGACCGCGCTTTGCTGCCCAACGCGGCCACAACGTTTCAGCTTACGCCGCAGAATAATGAGTTTGTTTTTTTGGAGGGAAAATGGAAACTCACCGGCTCGGATAACATCCTCGCGTCCCTCAAGCAAAAAACAAATGCCGTGGATTCAAATAATATTTTCACCGCTGATGAAGCTGGCAAGCTGCAGCTGGAGCTTACCAAGGCGGAAAGATTACTCGCCGTTCCTGTGTTACCGAATGAACTCAACTACGGCCCCTATGGGCATGTTAACTTCATTAATGATACCCGCAACAAGGAAGCCTACTTGCACAAGGGCGAAGTGCTGACGCCTGAGGTGGAAGGCCTTGGCAACATGCCCGAAGTACCCGTGTACGATATGGCGTTTGATGGCAACTTTACGTACTTACTTTACCAACCCGAAAATGAAAAACGGCATTTGATTCTAAAGCGATATTGCCCAAAAAATCCCCCGGCGAAATCCCACTCGGCAAACCCTTTTGTGTATGAAATTTCGGTGAACGGTGTTCACGTGGGCAATTACATCAGCGAAAATAAACCCGGCTCTTGGGTGCAATCAGCGGTTGATTTAGATCTTCCCCCTGGGAACCACAGCGTGCGAATTTACGCAACACGCCTGCGGGAAAATGATCCGTTTCATTCCTGGATTTGGGGCGGTTTGCAATGGAACAAAGGTGCAGCAAAATCCCCTGCTCAAAAAGTTAATCCCGCCGTGTTTGCTCAATCCTTTGGCCCTTCCCCTATGACTTGGGGCGAAGCGGGCTCCGTGGAGTTTACCGAAGGAATGGTTGCCACAAATGCAGACTACAACCGCCGCGTGTCACCCTCAGAGGTAGGCCCATCTGGCTTGCCTGCTTTGGAGTATGTTTTCAACGGCGAATATGAAAACCCCCAAACCGCCTACCACACAACCTTTGCACGGCCAATTCCCGTGAAGGAAAAACAACTTGTAGCCTATGCTACGTTTTTGAAAAACGACCGTGCCATTAACTATGCAGTATCACTCACTACCCTTTTCTTGGATGCCAATGGCAACTCCATGGGAATTCGCCAAGGTAAGCAGCAACATGCTACCTTTCCCCTTACCATGGGGTGGGCTCGTTACGTGGAATTTCTGCAAGTGCCCCCCGGGTGTGCGTACGTTGTTCCCGGTATTTTTGTTTACCCACCAAACCCCAAAAGAGTTGCTCAGCAAGGCCAAATCTACGCCGATGCCTTTGTCAGTGTCACGGGGCAGGAGGGCCCCTTCACCCCCGCCTATTTAGCCCCAGAGTTGTTCTTTGATCCCCGCAATGTTGCCGCTGAACTGGAACCTACCCCATGACAACGATTCTTCACGTGGGGGATTTGCATTACTGGGCCTACGCCAAAAATCCGATGCTCTACTTGGGCAAGCGCGGGTTGGGTTCTGCGAATCTATTCCTGAAGCGCTCCAAAGCATTCCGTATTGAGCTTACATCCGTTCTTGCAAATCGCCTGCACGCTGAATCGGCAAACGCCCAACACCTTCTTTTCTCAGGGGATTTCAGCACTACCTCCTTGCCGAAGGAGTTCACCTTAGCCGCTGAGGCCTTTTCCCCTTTGCTGAAGAACACCTTCCGCGCCCACGCCGTTCCTGGCAATCACGACCGCTACACCGCGCGGGATTTGTTGAACAGCAATTTTGAAAAACACCTGCTCGCTAAACTTTGCCCCATGCAAAAACCTTTTCCCTTCATTGAACATCTTTGCCCTGAGGTTGCATGCGCGGGTTTTGATGCAACCACACGAAACGGCATTGGCTCCTTTGGTTTTCTAAAGCCGGATGATTTAGTGGCTTTACAAAATTGGTGGTCTGAAAATGGGCGCACTATTAAGCAATTGATTGTACTGTGTCACTTTCCACCGGAAGCACCGGCAGCACTGTTGAAACACAACCGCGGGCAACAGTTGCGCAACGGCGAAGCATTACTCGGTTTACTGAAGGAACTGAACATCCCCGTTCTGTTCTGCCAAGGCCATTATCACCAACGCTGGCTTTGGCGAAGTGAGTTGGCTGAAAATGTTGTTTACCTAAATGCCGGTGCTCCGCTAATGCGTAGCGGGATGGAAAATCCAGATCTAGGTTTTTTCCGGTTTAATGCAACGCCCCAAATTGAACGTGTTACGCTTGTACGCTGCACGGATTTAAGCGAGCAGGAAACCACTTGGTGCGAGCACAACTTCACCCTTCCCCCTTCCGGTCCGGGGATTGATTTGCGGGCAAAGGTTTTAAGGATGCCATAGGGATTTCTGCTTGAATTGCCCCACCTAATTCGCTATTGTTTCGCTCATTAGTCGGGTGACATAAATAGTCCCCCTAATTCTGGCGCGGCATTTGTTCCCACTCCAGCAATGCACGGCGAATCCCTTCTTCCTGGCAACACCATGACCAAAGAAATTCAAGTTCTTGATAACGATGATGAGTTGACGTTTGAGCCCTCCAGCGAAACACCCTTCACGGTGATTTGCGAATACTCGCCTGCTGGGGATCAACCGAAAGCCATTTCACAATTAATTCAAGGCTTACAAAATGGGATGCCCGCCCAAACCCTTTTAGGTGCAACGGGCACAGGCAAAACATTTACTATTGCCAACGTAATTCAAGCAGTGAACCGCCCAACCCTTGTGATGGCGCCCAACAAAACGTTAGCTGCTCAACTCTACCGCGAGTTCAAAGAGTTCTTCCCTAAAAACGCGGTGGAATATTTTGTTAGCTATTACGATTACTACCAGCCTGAAGCCTACATTCCCAGCTCCGATACGTTTATTGAGAAGGATTCATCAATCAACGATGAGCTGGATAAACTGCGCCTATCGGCCACAAAGTCATTACTGGAGCGGCGCGATACCATTGTTGTGGCCAGCGTTTCCTGCATTTACGGCATCGGCTCCCCGTCGGAGTTTTTTGAGATGTGCATGCTCCTGCGCGAAGGCGACGAAATTGGCCGCGATGCGTTGATGCGTCGGTTGGTGGAAATTCAATACCGCCGCAACGATTTGGATTTTCACCGCGGCACGTTCCGCGTTCGTGGTGACACGGTAGATATTTACCCCGCTTACGAAGAACGCAAAGCCCTGCGCGTGGAATTCTTTGGCGATGAAATTGAATCCCTCTCCGAATTAGATCCCATGACCGGCAACCGGTACCAAGGCCTGAAGCGTGCCGTGGTATACCCCACTACTGTTTACGCTACTACCCGCAACACCCTGAATGCCGCGATGACACGTATTGAAGATGAACTCCGCGACCGCCTAAGAGATTTGGAAGACCAAGGCAAACTGATTGAATACGCGCGCCTGAAGCAGCGCACGGAGTATGATTTGGAATTGCTGCGTGAAATGGGGAGTTGCCCCGGCATTGAAAACTACTCACGCCATTTAGCCGGGCGAGAATCCGGCGAATCGCCCTTCACCTTGTTGGATTACTTTCCCGATGATTACCTGCTTGTGATGGACGAATGCCATCTGGGCATTCCCCAGGTGAGCGGAATGTACCACGGCGATAGAAGCCGCAAAAACACCTTGGTTGATTTTGGTTTTCGCCTTCCCTCTGCACTGGATAACCGCCCCCTGCAATTCAAGGAATTTGAAAAGCGAATCAACCAAGCAATTTTTGTTAGTGCAACCCCTGCAGATTACGAGTTAGAACGCTCTGGCGGTGTGGTGGTGGAACAAATCATTCGCCCCACCGGCCTGATTGATCCTGAAATTGAAATTCGCCCGGTTGAAGGCCAAGTGCAGGATGTTATTCACGAAGCCAAAATCCACAAAGCAAAAAACCAGCGCGTGCTTGTAACCACCCTTACCAAACGCTTTTCAGAGGAGCTTACGGAGTACCTGATAGAAGCAGGCTTGAAAACCCGTTACATGCACAGCGATGTAAAGGTGCTAGAGCGGGTGGAAATCCTGCAGCAATTGCGCAGCGGCGAGGTGGATGTGTTAGTCGGCATTAACCTTTTGCGAGAAGGCTTGGATTTACCCGAGGTTTCACTTGTGACCATTCTAGATGCCGATAAAGAAGGCTATTTGCGCTCGGCCGTTTCCCTGATTCAAACCGTGGGCCGCGCAGCCCGCAACGTGGAAGGACGTGTTATTATGTACGCCGACCGCATCACTGATTCCATGGCCCGTTGCATTGATGAAACAAACCGCCGCCGTGACATTCAAATTGCCCACAATACCGCGAACGGCATAACACCAAAAAGCATTCAAAAATCCATGGCGAAGATCATCGAAACCTCCTACAAGGATAAAGCTGAGTTGGGCATGGAATTACTTGTGGCGGAAGATTCACCGGAATTTATTTCCCCGGCAGGCTTGCGAAAAAAAATAAAAACCACGGATCAAGAAATGAAGAAGGCAGCCCAAGAGCTGAATTTTGAACTCGCCGCCGCCCTTCGAGATCAGTTGCTGAAATTACAACATCAGCTGAAAGAAATTTCACGCTAGCAAGCACGCCCTGTGCTGATAACCCTACACCATTGAATCATCTTGCCTTGGCTAAGTTCCAATAAAAATATCTGGCACGAAATTCAACACCGAACCACCTCACTACATTCCCCTGCTTGTGCCAAATGCGTTCATTGGCTGGCATCTTGCAAGCATCAGTCGTGCATCAGCTAACAACTCACCACGGAAAGGAGTTCAACTAGATGAGCAGAATCAGCGTCCCGATTTTTCCTCTGCCCGGTTTAGTGCTTTATCCCCACACGCACTTACCCTTACACATTTTTGAACCCCGCTACGTGGAGCTTATTCGCGATGTTCTTGCCGGCGATCAATACATGGCTACTGCCAACATCCGCCAAACGAACGATGCCAGCGAAACCGCCAAGCCGCGCATTCACAACGTGTTAACGCAGGCACGCATTGTGGATTACGAGGAACTTCCTGAGGACCGATATTTTGTGATGCTGGAGGGAATTTGCCGAATCAAGCTCATTGAGGAAATCCCCACTGATCCCTACCGCACCGTTCTTGCGGCAACCCTCACGGATGAATTATTTCAAGAAGACCGCGTGGCTATTAACGAGGCTCGCGAATCATTGTTGCAAAACGCGAAACTCTTGGCAGAACGTTCACAAGACTTAAAAGCCCGCCTCAGTAATCTACAAAACACCCACTTGCACCCCGGCATTATTGCCGATGTTGTTGCCTCGCAAGTCGTCCGGGATCCCTACACCCGCCAATCCTTGCTGGAACAAACCAACATTCTGCGCCGGTTGCGCATGGTGGATATTCAACTCAAGTCTATCATGACCGGGCAAATGATGAAACGCGATGCTTGGCAGTCTGATACAGACGTCGTTTGATCCCCCTTCTCTTCCACTCTACTGATGTACTTTCTCCCCACAATTCACACCACATATCTGTTGGCAAACGGCGCTCAACTCTTAGACGCCTAATTACGGGGCTAAATATTTGAACTCTCTTAATTTATCGGCAAAAAGCTCTACTTTTTCTTGACGGTCTACGCCTGCCCTCCTTAATTGACGTTTGATACAGGAGACGCGTACCATGCTCGATATTTCTTCCCCCTCTACAGAATCATGGGACAACGATGTTGCCCAGCACTCAAACGCTGATACCAGCGCCATGGAAAGTACCTTGGAGTTGCTGCGCGTTGCATCGGACGTTCAAACAAATCTAGAAAACTTCCTCGCGCAGTACGATTTATCCTGTCGAAGATTCCTCACACTCGTGCTACTTTCCCGCCACCCAGAAGGAACAAAATCAAGCTTCCTTGCTGAACGCACCGGCGTAAGCGCGCCTACTATGACCGTAGTGGTGGACAAATTAGTGCGAGACGGTTTAGCCACTAAAGTTGCCTCCCCCTCAGATCGCCGTGCCACGGTTGTGCGCATCACACCACCCGGCAACCAGCGCCTGTCCCTTATACTACCCGGCTACATGGAACGCTTAGACAGCTTGATGGAAAACGTGAGCGAGCCCAAACGCAAGAAACTCCGGAAAACCCTTCAACTCATCAACAAGGGCTTGGAAACTGCCTAGCAGTTAGGCGGAAGAGGGCTGCACAGGGAAAAAACGGAAAAAGCAAAGGGCAATTTTATTGCAAACTCTACTTGTAAAAATTTGCCAAAGGAACACGTGCTGCCCCTGCAATTTGCAGCGTTGATTTATTTTGTAACAGCACCACCACATGGGCATTTCCCTTTTCCCGCGGAACAATCGTTGCCGGAAAGTTCAACTCTGCTTTCAACTTGCTGCCACCCGTCATTAAATCCGTTTGGTTCATAAACACCACAACAGAATAATGCTCCAGTGTTCTCCCCCTGTTCTCCCCTGCGGTCACTACATCCTTCACATGATCCAGCGTAACAAGCGTTACAAGCTCATAATCCCCATCGTTGGGGAGTTCATCGGGGGCTGTAACGTTGAAGGAAATTGTGTCCCCTTTTTTAACCACCGCTAAGTTCAAATCAATTTTTGGCAAACGGCGGGATTTCTCAATTGCCCGTAATGCTTTAGTGCGGTTGCTGCCCACGAATTCAGTGCTACCATCCACCACAATTTGCGGCGTGTAGTTGTGTTGCTGAAATAGGTTGGCGTAATCCCGTTGCCGAACGGAGAACGCCGCATCGGAGTAAGAGTCTTTCCACCCAAGGCGGTCCCAATAGTCCACATGAAAGGAAAGGGGAATAATTTCAGCCCCTAAGATTTTCCCTTCAGTTGCCAAAGTCCCTAATAAATCATCCGCCGCGGGGCAGCTGCTACACCCTTGCGAGGTAAACAACTCCATTACAACCGGGTAAACTTTCCCCCGGTATTTATCCCGCGATTCAAAATCAGTAATGCTCGCTACAGGCTGGGAGAAACCAATCGTCCACACAGCAAACATGCTGATCATTAAACCAAACAGAGAAACGGCAAATATCAGTTCTTTCAACGTACAGCTCCACATAAAGTGACAATGCAACAAACGCTGCAATCAATTGATCATAGATAAATGCCTGCCAATTAATCATTTCCACCACAGATAGCGGGTTGAACGGGCAAAAACCGATTCCACAGGTGGAAGGGCGTTTTCATAAAAAATCCCCCCGTAAGCCCTTGTTTACCCCGATTGACCCTTGCAGACGAACCAAATAAACGGAAATAGTTTATACACAACGTTGAAATTTCATGGAAAAGACCCCCCTATGCCCACTAACTCCGCCGCCAGCCCCGATGCCCTGTTACCTCACATCTTCGAAAAAATGGAGGGAGATTTTGAATCGCTCCTGAAATCGTTGGCTAAAGTTATTGAAGAAATGGGGGAAGAAGCAATCGCCCGAGCGCTGCAGCTTGTAGGCCCGCGCCACGATGTCACGGCCGAATACACCGAACCCCTTCACAATCCCGAAA